>NZ_JBYTAG010000001.1:0-169859 GCF_058787995.1 Cupriavidus sp. FW305-27 | reverse complement strand
AAACCCCCCCACGCCTGCCAAGAGCCACAGCCGAATCGCATGGCAACAACAAGAACAGCCACCTTCAAAATTTCACGGACACACTCATCCAGTACCGGCGCCCATCCTCGACATGCCCATAGTCGGTGTAGTTCACCTGCTTGTCGAAGAGGTTGTAGATCCCGGCAAACACCGACACGTTCCTGGTAACCGTGTAGGTCGCCCCCAGGTCGACAAAGGTGTACGACGGCGCCACCACGGTGCTGGATGACGGCCCCGTGATCGGCTGGCTTTCCTTGCCGCGGTAGTTGACGCGCGCCCAGGCGTTGATCTTCTCGCTCGGCCGCCAGTTCAGCGTGGCCACCAGCAGGTGCATCGGCAACTGGTTCAGCGGCTGGCCCTGGTACTGGCCGCTCTTCTGTTCCGACTTGGTATAGGTATAGCTGCCGGTCAGCGACCACGCTTGCGCGATCGGCCAGCGCAGGCTGGCTTCCACCCCGCGCGAGTAGGCGCGGTCCACGTTCATGTAGGTGGTCGGGTTGGCGCCGAACCGGTTAGGTCCGTCGGTGCACTGCGTGGCCGGGCAGGCGACGCGCGTGATCTTGTCCTTGAAGTCGTTGTTGAACAGCGTCACGCCCGCCTGCAGGCCGTTGCCCTTGTCATAGAGCAGGCCCAGTTCCTGCGACAACATCGTCTCGGGCTTCAGGTCGGGGTTGCCGTACATATTGCCGCCGCGGCTGGTCTGGCCCCAGCCGGCCACGGTCTGGCGCAGGTCCGGCGCACGGAAGCCGGTCGACACCCCGCCCTTGACCGTCCAGCGCTCGGCCGCATGCCACACGCCGTACAAGCGCGGGCTGTAGTGCTGGCCGAAGTTCTGGTCGTGATCAATGCGCACGCCGCCGGTCAGGGCAAAGCTCTGCGCCAGGCGCCACTCGTCCTCGGCAAACAGCGCCCACTGGTAGCGCTCGACCTGGTTCGGGCCGCCGGCGATCTGGTTGCCGGTCTGGTCGTTCAGGCGCTGGTTCAGGTATTCGCCGCCGACCGACAGCATATGGTTGCCCAGTGGCATGGCCCAGCTGGTGCGCAGGTCCAGGTTCTTGATCTTCATCCGGCGGCTGCGGTTGTCGAACTCCTCCTGCTGGATATAGCTGTCGGAGACGCCGAAGCCCCAGCGGCCGGTATGCGACAGCGCGTACTTATCGCTGCGGTAGTCGGTCTCGGAGGAGGTGGGGCAGCCGGAGCGCGGGCAGGCGGTGCCGGGCGGCAGCGGCGGCACGGTCTTGCCCACGGTCTCGCTGCGCAGCTGGCGCATGCCGGTGGCCTCGAACACGATGTCGTGGTTGCGCGTGGGCGTCAGCGCCAGCTTGGCGGTCAGGCTCTCGGCGCGGCGGCCGCGGAAGCCGTAGTCGATATCGTCTTCGATGCGGTGCGTGCTCTGGCCGTACAGCTGCAGGCCCAGCAGCTCGCTCTTGAGCGGCCCGGCCAGGTAGAAGTTGCCCTGGTAGAGATTGCCGGAGTCGCTGTTCTCCTGCAGCGTGGCGTCGCCGCGCAGCTCGCCCGTCCACGTCCTGGGCACCTTGCGCGTGATGATGTTGACCACGCCGCCCATGGCGTCCGAGCCGTACAGCGACGACATCGGCCCGCGCACCACCTCGATGCGCTCGATCGCGGACAGCGGCGGCGTCCAGCTGCTTTCCACGCCGGACGAGTCGGAGTTGGTGCGGGTCTCACGCGAGTTCTGGCGCTTGCCGTCGATCAGGATCTGGGTGTACTTGGCGCCCATGCCGCGCAGGCTGATGTCGGTCCGGTCGCCGCCGCCGCTGACGATCACGCCTGGCACTTCCACCAGCGCATCGTTGATGTCGCGATAGGCCTTGTTCTCCAGGTCTTTGCGCGTGACCACGCTGATCGACGCGGGCGCGTCGCGGATGTCCTGCTCACTGCCGGCCGCCGTCACCACCACGGTGGCGAGGGTGGCTTCCGTCTTCAGCGCCTGCGCCTGTGCCCAGGCTCCCGTCATGCCGGAGGCGGCGCATGCCGCCGCCAGCATCCGCATCCATTGACCCCGTTGTACGCCCGCCGGTGCTGGCAACCCTGCCGCCGCTCTTGTTGCCGCCCCGATCCCGGCGACCTGCCTGAACTTCATCATTTTCCCTGTCTTCTGTAAATAACAATCATTCTCATATTAAAATTCGAGATGAAGGTGCCTACCAGTCACTTTGGATAGCTTTTGTTTTCTTGACGTTTCTTGACGGAACCGGGGACCGGCGGCCACGTCCACGTCCGCAAGGCCCCGGCAAGCTGCATGCTGATGTGCTTCCACACGCCGCTCGCGCGCGTGCTGCTGATCGACGACGACCTGGAACTGGCGCAGATGCTGCGCGAGTACCTGGAGCCCGATCACTGCACCGTCACGCTGGCGCACACCCGCCAGCAGGGCGAGACCCTGCTGGCCCGCAACGACTACGACGTCGCCCTGCTGGACCTGATGCTCCCCGACGGCAACGGCCTGGACCTGCTCAGGCTGCACCGCGCGCGCTCGCAGCGCCCGGTGATCATGTTCACCGCGCACGGCGATGAAGCCGACCGCGTGCTGGGGCTGGAACTGGGCGCCGACGACTACCTGAGCAAGCCGTTCAGCCCGCGCGAGCTCAAGGCGCGCATGCATGCGGTGCTGCGCCGTTTCCACCGCGCCGCGCCTGCCGCGCCCGCACAGGCGCCGTGGCTGGAGGCTGGCGCGCTGCGCCTGAACCTGGCATCAGGCCTGGCCATCCACGGCAACGCCGAGGCGCCGCTGACCGGGGCCGAGCAGCGCGTGCTGGAAATCCTGATGCGGGCGCCGGGCCGGGTGGTCGCGCGCGCCGAGATCGGCCGGTTCGCGCTGGGCCGCGCGCCGGAACGCTACGACCGCAGCCTCGACACGCATATCAGCGCGCTGCGCCGCAAGCTGGCGCTGGACGGCATCACTTCGCCGCTGCTGATCCGCAACCTGCGCGGGCAGGGCTATTTGCTGGTGCAGGCGCCGTGAACTGGCGCCGCCGCGTGCGCGCGCTGTTTCCGCTGCCGCTGTTCTGGCGCAACTTCCTGACCTTCTGGCTGGGCATGGCCGCGATCGTCGGCATCGGCATGGCGCTGACGGCCGCGGTGGCCTGGTACCGCTTCGACGCGCTCGATGGCCTGAGCCCCGCGGTGCTGACCGAGGATGCGCTCGAGGTCGCCCAGACCCAGGGGCGCCCCGGACTCGAGCGCTGGCTGCGGGCGATCGATTCGCACGCCTCGGCGCTGGACATCTACATTGTCGACGACACGCTGCAGGAACTGCTGGGCCGCCCGTTGCCGGCGCGGCTGCGCAACCGCCTGGCCGACCGGCTGGTGCCGATGTGGCGCGCGGGGTTGATCGGCCATGCTGTCGCGCATGTGCCCGGGCCCGGCGCGCGCGTGTCATGGTGGGACCCGCAACCCATCGCGCTGCCGCAAGGCGGCGAGTTCCTGATGCTGTTCCTGCCGTTCGATTCGTCGCGTTGGGAGGTGCTGCACCTGTCGCCTGTGGTGCTCTCCCTCGGCCTGTTCGCGCTGGCCGTCTCGGCGCCGCTGTGCTGGGCGCTGACGCGGCATGTCACCGGCCCCGTGCGGCGCCTGCGCGAAGCCACGCAAGCGCTTGCCGACGGCGAGCTGGCCACGCGCACGCCGCCCGTGCTGGCCCGCCGCGCCGACGAGCTGGGCCAGCTCGCGCGCGATTTCGATGCCATGGCCGACCGCCTGCAGCGCCTGATGGACTGGCGCGAGCAGCTGCTGCGCAATATCGCGCATGAACTGCGGTCGCCGCTGGGGCGGCTGCGCCTGTCGCTGGAACTGGCGCGGCGGCGCGATGCCATGCTCGACCTGCAGTTCGAGCGCATCGAGCGCGAGACGGAACGGCTCGACGCGCTGGTCGAACGCACGCTGCAGCTGGCGCGGCTGCATGCGATGGCGCCGGTGCTCCGCCCGATCGACCTGGCGGAACTGCTCGACGTCATCGTCACCGATGCCCGCTTTGAAGCCGCGGCCCGGGGCGTGGCGATCTGCTGGACTCCCCCGGATGAACTGATCGTCGACGCAGATGCCGCGACGCTGGGCAGCGCCATCGAGAACATCCTGCGCAATGCGATCCGGTACACCGACCCCGCCGCGCCCGTGACCGTGACGCTGCAGGCTGATGAGACGGCGATCCGGATCGACATCGTCGACGGCGGGCCCGGCGTTCCGCAAGACGCGCTGGCGAGCCTGTTCGAACCCTTCTACCGCGTACGCAGCGGTCCGGGGCATCCGACCGGGGCGGGACTGGGTCTCAGCATCGCACAGGCGGGCATTGCCGCGCATGGCGGCACGGTGTCGGCGCACAACGTGGCGCCGAGCGGGCTGGCGCTGCAGGTCTGCCTGCCGCGCAGGACGTGTGACGGCGCTGTTGGCACGGCCGGGACTTTGGCCAGTTAAGGGCGGACGGATGCTGCGGAGATGGCCTTTGCACCATGCAGTCGCTGCAAGCGGCGCGTACCCTTTGGCGTAGATGCAGCGCTTCAATGCGGCTGCCATGATGCAGATCAATCCGGCGCCTGTCTCCTCACCGTCCAGGCTCTTCGCAGGCACATCTGCCTTGCGCCGGCAAGTCAGATTTACACCTCATGACGCATAAGAACCACGGCGAGCTGTTCGCGGCAAAGGAAAAAATTCCGAGCAAGATCTAAGGCTTGCCTGATTGGTGGCATTAGGTGCCATACATATAGTTCAGCTGTCCCCGGGGCAACCGGCAACTGCAACACAGATCTGGCGGTTCAATGGCGGCACGGGGCGGGGCGGGATCCGTTGGATCCGAAAGCCATCTACCTATCAACTTATTTGAATCACCCATCATGACCCATACCAAGCTCCTCGCTGCTCTGATCGTCGCCGGTACCGCCATGGGCGCGCAGTTTGCACATGCCGCAAATGCCGACGGCCAGATCACCTTCAACGGCCAGATCACCGCCCAGACCTGCACGATCAACGGCAACGGCACGGGCAGCAAGAACTTTACCGTGACACTGCCGACCGTTTCGGCCTCCACCCTGGTCCAGGCTGGTGACACCGCTGGCCAGACGCCGTTCTATATCGCCCTGACCAACTGCACGCCGAACACCGGCAACGTGCATACCTACTTCGAGGCTGGCCCGACCACCGACACCACCACCGGTAACCTGATCGTGGACGCCGGCGGCGCCACCAACGTGCAGATCCGCCTGCTGAACGGCGGCACCGATAACAGCCCGATCAAGGCCGGCTTTGCCGACGCCGCGCAGAATTCCGGCGTAGTCGCCATCAACAGCGGCGCGGCCAAGCTGGAGTACTACGCACAGTACTACGCAACTGGCGCGGCAACGGCCGGTGCCGCCAACTCGACCGTGATGTACTCGATCGCTTACCAGTAAGCCCTGGTACCACAGGGCGCGGAGCGTGTTACCGGCGCGCTCCGCGCCTTCCGAATATTGAGTGTGTGCCGCTTCACCCGGTCAAGTCCGCTGCAACCATCATGAAAACGTCCATCAAGTCCCTGATTTCCGCCGGCGTGATTGCGCTGGGGCTCATGAGCGCGCTGCACGCGCAAGCTTCCGTGGTCATAGCGGGCACGCGGGTCATCTACAAGGCAAAAGACACCGAGACCACGATCAAGCTGACCAACGAAGGTCAGTCGCCGGCGTTGACGCAGGCGTGGATCGACAAGGGCGACGCGAAGGCTGCGCCGTCGTCCATCGACGTACCGTTCACCGTGACGCCGCCGGTGTCGCGCATCGACCCGAAAAAGGGCCAGACGCTGCGCATCATCTACACCGGCGAGCCACTGCCGCAGGACCGCGAATCCGTGTTCTGGCTCAATGTGCTGGAGATCCCGCCAAAGCCCACCGCCGAAGAAGCCGATGTCAACAAGCTGCAGCTGGCTTTCCGCTCGCGCATCAAGCTTTTCTTCCGCCCCGCGGGCCTGGAGGGCAACGCCGACGACGCCCCTGGCAGCATCAGCTGGCGCGTCACCCATGCAGGCGGCAAGCCGGCGCTTGAGGCAAGCAACCCCAGCAAGTATCACGTTTCTTTCGCCAACCTCGAACTGGTTGGCGGCGGCAAGACCGCGAAGTTTGAAGAAGGCGGCATGGTCGGCCCGGGCGAAGCCAAAACGTTCCCGCTGACCGGCGATGTTGCGCAAGGCACCGAAGCCAGGGTTCGCTACAAGGCCATCAATGACTACGGCGGCGCCGTAAGCGGCGAAGCCGCACTGGGCAGCAGCGCCACCAAGGCCGCTTCGCGCTGACCACACGCCGGGCCGCGTCCGGCGTTCTTCCGAGCTGATTTCTCCGATTGACGATGCCGCAACCAGCGGCAGGGGCAAGTCTTGCCCGCGCAAGGCCAGATATCCGGCATAAACCCATGAAAACCCAGAAGACCTCTTCCTTCCCGTCCCGGCTGCGTCCGGCCAGTGCGGTGGTATTGTCCTTGTTCGCCGGCGTGGGGGCATGGGCCGCGCCCGGTGGTAACAGCGCGCCGACGCTGGTGGCGGAAGTGGAATTCAACGACACCTTCCTGCAGCAGCCCGGCGGTGCCCGCATCGACGCGAGCCGCTTCAACAAGGGCAACGTGGCCTTGCCGGGCAACTATCGCGCAGAGCTGTACGTCAACCAGGTCTGGTTGGGCCGTGCCGAAGTGACGATGCGCCAGGTGGGCGAAGACAGCCGCAACGTGCAGCCGTGCTTTGACCGTGCCGCGATCGAGCGCATGGGCGTGGACCTGGCCAGGTTGTCACCGGAGGCGTCGGCGCGGCTGGACACGGGGTGCGTGTCGCTGCCCGACCTGATCCCCGATGCCACGGCCAGCTTCGACAACGGCGAGCAGCGCCTGGACGTCTCGGTGCCGCAGATCGCCATGTCGCGCTCGGCGCGCGGCTATGTCGATCCCAAGTACTGGGACGAAGGCGTGACCGCGGCGCGCCTGCAGTACAACGCCAACGTCTATCACTCCGACTCCAGCGGGATATCGACCACGCAGAGCTACGTCGGGGTGAACGCCGGACTCAACTTCGGTGGCTGGCGCTTTCGCCATCTGGGCAACCTGACGCACGGCGACGTCGAGGGCACGCGCTACCAGAGCGTGCAGACCAACCTGCAGCGCTCGATTGCGCCGATCAGGAGCCAGCTGATCATCGGCGATGCCTTCACCGACGGCACCCTGTTCGACAGTTTCGGCTTCCGTGGCGTGCAGATTGCCAGCGACGACCGGATGTACCCGGAATCCCAGCGCGGCTATGCGCCGGTGGTCCATGGCATTGCCAACAGCAACGCCCGCGTGCAGGTCCGCCAGGGCGGCAACACCATCTACGAAACCACGGTTGCCCCCGGCGCATTCGAGATCAATGACCTGTATCCGACCGGCTACGGCGGCGATCTCGAGGTGGTGGTCACGGAAGCCGATGGCAGCGTCCATACCTCGCGCGTGCCCTACGCCGCAGCCGTCAATGCGCTGCGCCCGGGCGTCACGCGCTACAGCGTGACCGTCGGCCAGTACCGCAATACGTCGATCCAGAGCAGGCCGATGCTGATGCAGGCAACCGTTCAGCACGGCATCAGCAATATGCTGACCGGCTACGGCGGCGTCATCGCGGCACAGGACTACACGGCGGTGATGGGCGGCGGGGCGCTGAACACGGACTTCGGCGCCTTTGGCGCCGACGTGACCCAGGCCTGGACCAACCTGCAGAATGCACCCAACCGGAGCGGCCAGAGCATGCGGCTGTCGTACAGCAAGCTGGTGGCACCGACCAACACCAACCTGACGCTGGCCGCCTACCGCTATTCCAGCAGCGGCTACCTGAGCATGACCGATGCCATGGCGCTGCGCGACCTGGACCAGCGCGGCCTGGGCCCTGGCACGTTCCTCGGCGGCATCCAGCGCGGGCGCCTGCAGGTGACCATCAACCAGATGCTGCCGCAAGGCTATGGCTCGTTCTACCTGTCCGGCTCCACGCAGAACTACTGGAACCGCGGCGGTTCCGATACCCAGTTCCAGGCGGGCTATAACAACAGCTACAAGCGCATCAACTATGGCGTCTCGGCGTCGCGCCAGTTCAACGTCGGCTCAGGCAAGTGGGACACCCGGGTGATGCTCAACGTGGGTATCCCGCTGGGCAAGGGTCAGCACGCGCCGTACTCGATGACCAGCCTGAGCCACGATTCCACCGGGGGCACGTCGCTGCAGGAAACAGTGACCGGCACCCTGGGCCAGGACAGCGCCTTCACCTACGGCGTGAACGCCGGCTACACCGGTGGCGGCGACACCAGGGATGCAGCCACTGTCGGCGCCAACGTCGGCTATGTGTCGCCGATGGCGACCATGACGGCCAGTGCCAGCAAGGGCCGCGACTTCTCGCAAGCAGGCCTGGGCATCAGCGGCGGCATCGTGGCCTATGCGGGGGGCGTGGCCTTCACGCCCACGGTGGGCGACACCATGGCCATCATCGAGGCCAAGGATGCCGCGGGTGCGCGCCTGGCCAACGGCAGCGGCCTGCGCGTGGACCCCTGGGGCCACGCCGTGGTGCCGACCCTGACGCCATTCGCCACCAACCAGATCGAGATCGACCCGAAGGGGCTGCCCATGAGCGTTGAGCTGAAGACGACGCAGCAGAACGTGGCGCCGACCGCAGGCGCGATTGTGAAGATGAAGTTCGAGACCGACAACCCTGGCCGTGCGGCGCTTCTGCGGGCCAACAGACCGGATGGCAAGCCGCTGCCGTTCGGGGCGGAGGTCTTCGATGCACAAGGCCAGAGCGTCGGCACTGTCGCTCAGGGCGGGCGCATCATTGCGCGCGGGCTGAAGACGGATGCAGGCCAGCTGAGCGTGAAGTGGGGTAGGGCCGTTGCGGAAGCATGCAAGCTGGACTATGTCCTGCCGAAGCTTGAAAAAGACGCGAATGCCTCGTATCAGACCGTGGAAGCGGTTTGCCGCTAAAGCTGGAGCGAATGGTGCCGCCCCCATTTTCTTAATGCATGCCAGCCACGGCATGCGCAGGACATCAGGATGTTGAATTCTACAAGCCCATATCAAAGCCAGCGCGGTGGCGCCTTGCACAAGATATTGTCTGTCCTCACACGATCAGTGAGCAGAGGCCAGGCGACGGCCAGGCCATGGCACGGCATACTGAAGGCAGCTGCGCTGCTGTTTTGCCTGGCACTGCATGGACAGTCGTTCGGCGCGACCTTCTCCTGCACACCGAGTGCCGGTACACTGGACTTCACCGCGCCCACTGGTACATACGGCGTGCCGCGCGATACCCCGGTGGGCACGCATCAGAACAAGGAGTTTGCCGGGCCGGGCACTTATACGTCATCGCCGGGATTCAATATCGCGCTGAACAACTGCCCGGCCGGCATGACTTCGGTGAGCTATCGCATCGATGCCGTGACCCCGGCTCTCGATGCCGCCAACTCGGTGGTATCGCTCGATGCCTCCTCGACGGCATCCGGCATCGGCGTGCAGTTGCTCGATGATTCCGGCAATGTTTTCCGCTGGGGACCACCAAGGTCTTGAGCGACTATAGCCAGCACTGGTGGCAGCTACGTCATTCCACTGAAGGCACGCTACTACCAGACCGGAAGCACGGTGGCGGCCGGCGCCGCCAACTCGGGAATGACGTTCACCATGACCTACCAGTAGGGACGAGTCCCTCCGCGTAATGCCACTGAGCCCTGTGCGGCGCTGTATGCTGCCGCGCTGGGTTTCTTGTTTTGGCCGGCGATGGGATTGGTGAGGACATCTGTCGTGCTGCAATGTGATGCATAATCCCAGAGACAGTATTTCACCCACTTTGGGCGCTTGCCGATCCCCGCGCCGGGCGCTACGCGGCGTCAGGCAGGCTGCCGAGACGGAGCCCGCCAATGGTCAGCTGGCTGTCGCGCGCGAACCGGCAGGTGCACAGCAGCCTGCTCACCGTTGTCGTTGGCCTGCTGATCTTCGTGATGAGCGGCTTCCTTGCCCTGTTTCTCCATAGCCTGTTCCAGCGCATCCTGTGGGAACAGGCGTCGGCCAACCGCTTGCATTTTGGCGCGGTGCTGGAAGTGAAGGCCATGCACGAGTATTTCATACGGCGCATGGCAGAAATCTCCGGGCCGGAGTATCGGCTGGTGCGCAGCGACCGGCTGGCGGGCCAGCTCGAAGCCATGCTGACGGGCGTGCCTCCAGGCAGTGCCCGTGCCGTCGAAGTGCCTGGACTGACCAATCCTGCCACCATGCTGATGGGCACGTCCGCGCCAGCGGCGCAGCGTCCCGCCACGGTTTCGCACATCGTTCGATTCGCCATCTTCGAGCGCGCGTACTGGGGTAAGGCGCCGCAGAGGATGCGCTCGGCTTTCCTGGCTGCCGACGGGAGCCAGGCATACGTGACACCAGCGCTTCCGGGTGCGCCGGGGTTGAACGGGCCGCTGCTCGCTGAGGTTGTCAGCAACTGGGCCAAAGCGCTGGCGAACCGGTCGCGCGAAGCGCAAGCCGAGACGCCGGTCGCCTCACCGCTGTGGACCGGGCCGTACCAGGGCACCATCGAGCGGGGCCCTATACTGAGCTGCTTTCTGCCAGTCCTTGACGCCAGCGGCAATCTCGTGGCGTATGGCGCGACTGCCATTCCCGTACGCGCGCTGATGGACGACGTCAGTATCCCGGATGCCACGCATACCGCGTCAGGCAGCCGGGCAATGTTCTTCGATGGCCAAGGGCGCCTGCTGTACCGGGGCAGCGACGCCGGCTGGCTGCGCCCGCAAGCGCTGGGTGAGCGGGTGGCGCGTGAGTTGGGCAGCGGCGGGCAAAGCGTAGCCTACTGGTTCGAGCAGGGCAGCCTGATGATTGGCCGCATGGAACGCGACCATGGCTGGCGCGCGGCTTACGCCTATCCGCTGTCGCAGGCGCTGGCCGATCATGGCTCGGCGCTGGCGGCCGCGCTTCTGCTCTACGGGCTTGGTGTGCTTGCGGTGCTGACCGGTGCCGGCATGCTGCGGCGCCGGATGTTGGTGCCGATGCAGGAAGACGCCGAACGGATCGAGGACAGCGAACGCTTCAACCGTACCGTGATGCAGGCCGCTCCGGTAGGCCTGCGGGTGGTGCGCACAGCCGATGCCCATGTACGGCTCGAGAACGCGCTGGCTGCGCAATGGCTGCCGCTCGACACGCGCACTGCGGGCCGCCCGTGGCTGGACCAGATGCTGGCGCGGCGGGGCGACCAGCCCGCGCGGCTGGAGCTGCAGGTGCCATCCGGCCATGGGGGTGCACGCGACGTGCTGGTAGTCGGCCGCCACACCCGCTTCGAGGGTGAAGACGTGCTGCTGTGTGCGATCCACGATGTCACCGGCGAACGCGAAGCGCACCGCGCTCTCGCGCGCGCGCGTCGGCTGGCGGATGAGGCAAGCGCTGCCAAATCGCAGTTCCTGGCCGCCATGAGTCACGAAATCCGCACGCCGCTGTACGGGATGCTGGGCACGCTGGAGCTGCTGTCCCTGACACAGATGGCGCACAGCCAGCGCGAGATGCTGTCGACCATCCAGTCCTCGTCGCAGGTCCTGCTGCAGATACTGGATGACCTGCTGGACTACTCCCGCGCGGAAGCCGGCCAGATCGAACTGGACGCCGTGCCGTTCGATCCGGTCGACCTGCTGGAATCGACGGTTCGCGCGCAGGCGCCGATCGCGCTGCAAAAAGGCATCGCGCTGCCGTGCTATCCACAGCCCGGCCTGCCTTGCCTGATCGGGGATCCGGTGCGGGTGCGCCAGATTATCGGCAATCTGCTCGACAACGCGCTGAAATTCACGGCACAGGGCCATGTCATTGTGCGCCTGCAGCGCGCGCCGCAGAGTGAAGCGCCCGATGCGGACGGCAGGATCGGCATCCAGCTTGAGGTGGCGGATACCGGGCCAGGCATTGCGCCCGAGGTCCAGGCGCGGCTGTTTGAGCCTTTCGTGCAGGCAGATGCTTCCACTGCAAGGCGGTTTGGCGGGTCGGGCCTGGGCTTGTCGATCTGCAGACGCCTGGCCGCCCTGATGGACGGCAGCATTTCCGTGCAGAGCGAACCGGGCAAGGGCAGCGTCTTCCGGGTATTGCTGAGGTTGCCGGAAGCCGGGCCGCGCGAACAGGTGGAGCCGGTGCTGCCGCCGGTGGCCGTGCTGTCGGAAAATGATGAAATCCGCAACAATGCCATCGACAATCTGCGCGCCATGGGCTGCAGGGCGATCGCTTGCCGCGGGCCGGCGCCGGAACCAGGGATGGTGCTGTTGGTCGCCACCCGCCACGTCGAGGCCATTCCCGATGGCTATGCCGGCGTGGTCTTTGCGCGCGCCGACGGCCCGGCGGAACCACAGCAGATCGCTGGCAGCTGGCTGGTCAGTGCCTATCATCAGGCGGGCATCCTGCGGGCTTTTTGCAAGTCGGCCGGCATGACGCCGGTCAGTGCGCCACCGCTGGCTGCGCCTGTCGACCCCACGCCGCAGTTGGGGCTGGAGATACTGGTGGTCGACGACCATCCCTACAACCGGCTGCTGATGCAGCAGCAGCTTGAGCGCCTTGGCTGCCGGCCGACGCTTGCTGCCAGTGGCGAAGAAGGGCTTGCGGTGTTGCGCCAGCACAGGTTTGACCTGATGCTGACGGATATCCATATGCCCGGCATGGACGGCTACGAACTGAGCCGCACGCTGCGTGCGCAGGGGGCGACGCTGCCCATCGTCGGGCTCACCGCGAGCATCGCGCAGGGTGAGGCCGAGCGCTGCCTCGAAGCCGGCATGAATCGCTACCTGTCCAAGCCCATCCTGCTGGGCGACCTGGCCGAGTGTCTGCGCGCCGTGCTGCCGGCACAGGCATCCGGCCTGGCACAAAGGGCCGCGGGCGCGGCGGGCGCCGCCCATGTGGAGGATAACGTTGCCAGCTTGGCGTTGCTGGAGCGCACCATGCGCGAGGATTTCAGGCAACTGTCCGCGGCCGCAGCCAGCGGGGAAATGAAGGCGATCCGCCACCATGCCCATCGTATGAGGGGCGCCATGGCGCATGCCGAAGATGGCGAGGAGATTGTCGAACTGTGCCGGGAACTGGAGCTGGGTGCGGCCCAGGCGCTGGCGGTCGTGCAAGCCCATGTCGACAACCTGGCGTTGTATCTTGCAGCATACTTTGACGACCCTGAAAGCGATAAGGGCAGCCAGGATGCGGCACGACGCAATTGGCCGGATACTATTTAAGGAATTCCTTAATTCAGTCTTCTCGGAAGACTCCTAATATTCAGAGCAGCGAAGATGACCGGCATTGAATGCCGGCAGTTCGGCGGCGCACCGCTACGCGGCCGCAGAATCGATAAAAAACAGGGGGATCGTAAATGATCAAGGTAATCATTGCAGATGACCACCCCGTCGTCCTTGACGGGATGAGCCGGGTGCTGGCGAACGAAGTGGGCGTGCAGATCGTGGGGAGTGCCGCCAATTCGACCCAGTTGGTGGAGTTGCTTGAAAGCACGGATTGCGACGTTATCGTGACCGACTACTCCATGCCGGGCGGCCAGTTTGGCGACGGCCTGCCAATGCTGCAGATGCTGCGCCGCCGTTATCCCACCACCCGGATCGTGGTGATGACCATGCTGGATAATCCGGCGCTGATTCGCAATATCCAGAAGGTCGGCATTTCCGTGATCCTGAACAAGACCGATCCGGTCCAGGAGTTGGTGCCGGCGGTGCGTGCCGCGTTCAGCGGGCTGAGCTACCAGCCCGCATCGGTGCGTGCGATCCTGGCTTCGGGCGGCCTCGACGAGCCGTCACAGCGGCCGGTCCTGACGCGCCGCGAACTGGAAGTGATACGGCAGTGTGCGGCCGGTGTCCCGGTCATCGAGATTGCGCGCCAGGCCAACCGCAGCAGCAAGACCATCAGCGCGCAGAAGAGCATCGCCATGAAGAAGCTGGGCCTGACCAACGACTACGAACTCTACGAATACGCCAGGACAAACGGCCTGCTGGGCGGCCCCTGATCCTGGCATCATCCCCTTCCTTGCGGCCGGTCCCCGGGCCGCGTTGCATTTCCCCTCCCTCCGCTGAATAGCATCCCTGGCTGCGCCGATGCCGGCCGGCTCCTCCCGTGCGGCGGCGCGTGCGCTATTCCTCTCCTCGGAAATATCCCCGCTTTTTTCAGGCTTGGCTGATTTCGAAAGCCAGGCGCATGGTTCATCCTGAATGCAGGAACGACAACGCTGGAGCCTAAGGCGGCCATGGAAAAAATCCGGGTGATCATCGCGGACTCGCAACCTGTCATGCGGCGCCTGCTGGGCCGGCGGCTCGCGGCCAGCGCCTGCATCGAGCTGGCTGGCGTGGCGGGCGACGAACCGAGCCTGGTGCAAGCGCTGCAGCAAGGCTCGTGTGATGTCGTGACACTGCGTTACCCGCTGTGGGACACCAAAGACCGCGAGCCTTCCGGCTATGCGCGCATTGGCACGCGGCTCGCCGAGCTGGGCGGGCAGCGCGTGGTCGCGATCGCCAACGTCGTCGACCGTGCCGCCGTGCTGCAGTTGCTCAAGGACGGCTGCCGCAATGTCGTGACAGCCAAGGACGGTGTCGACGAGATCATGAAAGCGGTCTGGATGGCATACCTGGGGCTGGCTTCCGTATCGGAAACCGCTTGCACGCTGATCTGGGGCAGGCCCTGCAGCGGTCCGCCGGACGGCGATTGGGCGGAGCTGCTGACCAGGCGTGAAAGCGAAGTGCTGCGCCTCTACCTGTCGGGCATGTCCGTGACCGGGATCGCCATGCGCACCGGCCGGACCGTCAAGACGATCAGTACGCAAAAGCAGAGCCTCATGCGCAAGATCGGCGCCGAGAACGACGTGGAGCTTGCCGCCATTGCCATCCGGCGCGGCATGTTGTGAGGCCCGGTACGTCGCTTGCCAAGTGCACTACGACCCATGCACTGTCCGGACGCTCCGGACAGTCTCGATGTCAAAACGAGGTATTCAATGAAACGGCTGATGTCGATCGACAGCAGCTCCGCGTTGCCGTTGAGCATTCGCCAGATCCGTTATCTGGTCTACCTGTTCTCCGCCTGCGTGCTTGGGCTGACCGTGTTGTCGTGGGGGGTGCTGCTGCGCTACCGCCTGCACGAGGCGGTCGAGCGTCAGGAGATGGTGCTGCAGTCGCAGTCCGAGCAATTGCAGGCAAAGCTGCACGGGGCCGAGGCGCTGACCGTGCGCGCGCTGGGATCGCTGACGCGGCTTTCCGATATCGGCCTGGCCGATGAACTCGCCGCCGTCAGCGATGAGCAATGGACCGACCGCCTGCGGCGCCGGGGCGACCGGCAGTACATCCCGCTGCTGGTCCCGCCCGCCAGCGCCAGGGCGCCGGGCGCCAGGCTGAAGAGCCTGGCCGACGTGATGACATTCACCTTCCGCGTGAACAACCTGCAGTACCGCGACGTGCAGAACGCCTACCTGGTCGACCTGCAGGCCGACCAGCTCTATGTCATCCCGCGCCGGCTGGACCCGGCACGCGCGCTCATGCAGCGCGATGACGTGCGCCAGACCTTCCTGCGTGACACGCTCGCGCGCCTGCGCAATGACGCGCTGGTCGCACGCCTGCGCGCCCATCCGGGCCAGGCGGTGGTGCTGCCGCCGGCGCTGGACTGGGTCAGCGGCATGCGCACCGTCACTTTCGCCACGCTGGTGCAAGTCGGTGGCGAACCGGCCGCGGTGCTGGCCATGGAGTTCCCGCTGTCGCCGATGCTGCCGGACGGACAGACCATTGACGGCGATTTCGTGCTGGTGACCGATGCCGGCATGGCACTGAGTGCGGATGGCATGCCGGCCGGCACCCTCGGCCAGTCGGTCACGGCATCGCTGGCCGCGCCCGGTACGCGCCCGGGTAGGGTGAGTTCGGCGCTGGTACGGCAAGGGCTGCTGGACTATGTCGTCGTGCTGGAATACCAGTTTGACGCGTGGGGCTGGCGCACGGTCGGCGTGATCGCACTGGGCCAGGTATGGCACCAGTTCCGGCAGAACGCCTTATGGATGCTGGGGCTGACCGGCTCGCTGTCGATGCTGATCCTGGCGTGGATCTGGCTGATCGACCGCCGCATCATGCGCCCTGCGCAGCGTCAGTCCTTGCGCCTGCAGGAAAGCGATGCGCTCGGGCGCTTCGTGATCGAAGTGGCCGGCGTGGGCCTGATGATCGTCGAGCGCAGCACCCGGCAGGTGCTGCTGGCAAATGCCGCGGCCCACTCGATCACCGACCAGGCCACGCCCGCCGGCCTGGCGCAGTTGCAGGATGCCTGTGACGCGCGGCTGACGAGCGAGGGCACCACAACCGAAGGCATGCCGCGGGTGCAGCCCTGCTTCGATGTCGATCTGGTCGGCCGCAACGGCCAGACCCGGTACCTGGAAGTGCGCCAGGTGGAGATTACCTATGAAGGGCGGGCGGCCGTGCTCCGCGCGCTGAACGACGTGACCGACGCGCGCCGCAGCGAGGCGCGCCTGCGCGAGGCGATCCGCGCCGCGGATGCCGCCAACCACGCCAAGTCCTCGTTCCTGGCCACCATGAGCCATGAAATCCGCACACCGCTCAACGGTATGCTGGGCAGCATCGAGTTGCTTGGCCTGACCCGGCTCGATTCGCGCCAGCGCGACCAGCTGGCGGTCATGCAGCACGCGTCGCAGTCGCTGATCTACATCATCAATGACGTGCTCGACTTCAGCAAGATCGAGGCAGGGCAAATGTCATTGCAGTTGCGGCCCTGCCGCGTCGAGGAGATCGTCGAGGACGTGACCCGGCGCTTTGCCGTGGAAGCGGCGCGCAAGCAGCTGCGCCTGCTGTGCGTCAATGATCCTTCGCTGGTTGAGCCGGTGATAGCTGACGTGGTCAAGCTCGAACAGATCCTGAACAACCTGGTCAGCAATGCGGTGAAATTTACCGAACAAGGCAAGGTGATCGTCACGGCCATGCGCAAGCCGGGCGGCGGCGTGGAAATCCGCGTCATCGACACCGGCATCGGCATCGCCGCGCGAGACCAGCGCCGGCTGTTCGAGCCCTTCGTCCAGGCCGAGCAGCCGGACACGCGCCACTACGGCGGCACAGGCCTCGGGCTGTCGATCTGCCGCCGGCTGGTCGGGCTGATGTCTGGCGAGATACGGCTGGTCAGCGAGCCCGGCCTGGGCAGTTGCTTTACCGTCAGCCTGCCGCTGGCCAGCGCTGGCGCCGAGGCGCCGGCCGATGCCTGGCCGCGGACCGCGTTGCGGGGACTGACGGTCGGCCTCAATGTCACCTTGCGCGAGCTCTACCAGGGCGTGGAGCAGTTGCTGCAGTTCTATGGCGCACGGGCGGTCAAGTATGACCCCGCCGCGCCGCCGGCCACGCCGGTCGATGTCCTGGTGTGCGATGAGCAGGCCATGCCTCGCTGCAACGACGCCGATGTGGTGGTGTCGGCCATGGCGCCGGCAGTGCCGGACCTGACGCAGACCCCGGTGGTGGCATCGCCCTATGCCTGGCGCGGCTTGCTGGCGGCGATCGCGGCAGCGGCAGGCGTGGAGGTGACGGCAACGCAGGCGCCCGTGCCGGCGCGCGACGATACGCCTGCCGTGCAGCTGGCGCTGCTGCTGGTGGAAGACCATCCGATCAACCAGGTGGTGATGCGGGAACAGCTTGAAAACCTGGGGCAGAAGGTCGATCTGGCCGGTGACGGGCCCGAGGCCCTGTTGATGGCATCGGGCCGGCATTACGACCTGGTCCTGACCGATCTGCAGATGCCTGGCATGGATGGCTTCACGCTGGCGCGGTGCCTGCGCGATGCCGGCCTCGCCACGCCGATCGTTGCCGTCACCGCCAGCGTGGGGCCCGATGTCGCCGAGCGATGCCAGCAGGCCGGCATCGACCGATGCCTGACCAAGCCGGTGGGGCTGGGCACGCTGCGCAAGCTGCTGGAAGATCTGTCCGGCACCCATATGGCGACGCGGGCAGCGCCGGGCGCGCATGCAGGCGGCGACACACTGCTGCATGCCGACGCGCTGCGGCGGGACCAGCGCGCACTGGCCGAGGCGCTGCTGGCGGGCGACGCCGAAGCGTTTGCCCAACGTTTGCACGGCTTGGCCGGGGCGCTGTCGGTAATGGGCCATGCGCTGCAGAGCCAGGCGTGCCGCTGGCTGGAGCAGGCGGTCCGGCGCTCGGGGCTGGTTGCCATCGGTCCGGACTGGCAGGCCTTCCATGCCGAACTGGAACTGCTGGCAGACGGGCTGGAGTCGCAAGGCGGCACGCAGGGTGCCAACTACACGGCCGATTTAAGGCATGCCTGATGGAGCGGTCACGCGCCGGGCGCGATACTGCATTTGTGGAGCGTCTTCCCGATCGCTCCGCATTCTCCCGGGTGCGTCCCGTCGCGAGAATTTTCCCTGCCGCCTGCTTCCCCAGCAGGCGTTTTTTTTTGCGTGTTTCACAAATTCGTGAAATGAAAGCGCTTCGCCGAGCCCGGATGCGCGGATGTGCTCGACGACGCGACCGGCCGCAATCTGGAGCCAGCCCCGCTTAGCCTACCTGCGCACCTCCCAGCAGATGTTGGATCTTGCCCCTCTGAGCTTGCTTTCAATATCAGTCGCCCAATAGCACGAGGAGATGCCCAGCTCAGTGCCTTCGAACCTGCCGATGATGAAGATGTTTCCCGAGGCGCCGCTGAGGAAGACCTTCTCGCCATTGCTCTGGATGATGACCCGATTCAGCACCCTGCTGGTTTCAATGGCAACGTCCCGATAGGGCCTAAGTGCCTGTTGCAGGGCAAAATCGGCAAGCTGAGGTTCGTCATTGAATGCCTGATGGATGAGAAAGCGGCGCAAGTGGTCGCCAGCCAGAGGGTTCAGGCCATCAAACAGGCTTTGAACCAGTGGTTTCGGGTTGACGGCGAGGCGGTTGTAATCTGCCAGGGTCAGCTGTATGCGCAGGAAATCCCACCAGAACATGGTTTCGGCAACGCCGACTTCGAGCAGCAACGGTTGCCGGCAGACATGCTTCAACGCATGGGCGCGCAGGTTGGCATCGGGATTGCCATGGTCGCCCGGCCCCCAGCGCGTATATCCCATGAATCCGCTCAACGGAGGATGGGCACGCAGCATCCTGGCCAGCGCAACAATGGTTCTGGACGTGATGCCGGCAGCGTTGCCCCCGTTTTGCATTACGGCTTTCATCACGCGCAGCGCATCATCGCCCATTCCTTCCTTGTTGGCGGTGTAAAAGATTTCCTCGATATCCGACAGTGCGCTTCGGGCATTGCGAGTCCGATAGAAGCGATCGAGATAGATCCTGTCCTGCTGTGCCACGCGAGCGCATGCCTCGCCAAGCGCCTTCCATCGCGACAGGGAGTTGATCTCCGGGAGGGCGCTTGCCGTGATGTTGAATGCGGCATTTATGCGCTTGATTGCATCGACCTTGATGGTAGCGAACTGGCTGGGCCGCAGGTAATCCAGGAAGGAGACCAGCCACTGGTACTTTCTGTCACAGCAGGCTCGCAGTTCGTCGGCAGCATCGTACGCGGCATCCAGGATCGGGCGCCCATATCCCGTCAGCCGGGTGACCTGTCCATGTTGAATGTTGGCGATGGAGTATGCCTGGACCAGATGGGAGGCTGCTGTCATTAGCGGCATGGACAATGGAAGGGGCATGGGATTCTCTCCGGGTCGGTCAATGCGTGCCAGCAGGCGGCCAAGCCCGATGTTACTTATCGCAGGAATGGTCGGAAATCCCTGAAATCGGGTAGGCCGGCGGCATGGGCGCGGCGTCAAATTTGGTCGCGCCATGACGCGCTGGCCGAACCGTGTCTATAATGCTTGACAACGCAACGATTGATCGGGCAATAAAAGTGACCCCACAGCCAGAAAAGTCCGAGGCCAACGGCCAGGTGCTGCCGTTTCGCGAGTCCCTGCTGGCCATGCTGGGCGTGGCCTTTGTGGTGATGCTGGTGGCGCTGGACCAGACTGTGGTCGGCACGGCGCTACCGACCGTGGTGGCCGAGCTGCAAGGCTTCGAGTACTACGCCTGGGTAGCCACGGCCTACCTGCTGACATCGGTGATCACCGTGCCGGTGTTCGGGCGGCTGGGGGACTATTACGGGCGCAAGCCGTTCGTGCTGGCATCGATCGTGGTCTTCTCGGTGGCCTCGGCGCTGTGCGGCATGGCGCCGAGCATGCCGTTCCTGGTGCTGGCGCGCGCGCTGCAGGGGATTGGCGGGGGCATGCTGGTCGGCACTGCCTTTGCCTGCATTGCCGACCTGTTTCCGGATACGCATGTGCGGCTGCGCTGGCAGGTGATGATGAGCGCGGCTTTCGGCATTGCCAATGCGGTGGGGCCGTCGCTGGGCGGGCTGCTGACGGAGTGGTACGGCTGGCGCGCGGTGTTCTATGTCAACCTGCCGATCGGCGTGCTGGGGCTGTGGTTTGCGTGGCGCTACCTGCCGCACCTGCGCCAGCAGGCCCATAGCGGGCCGATCCGCGTGGACTGGCTCGGCGCCTTGCTGATCGCAGCCGGGCTGGGGTGCGTGCAGCTGAGCGTTGAACTGCTGCCGGCGCGCGGGTTCGATGCCTATACGGGGGGCTTGCTGGTGCTGGCGGCGGTGGCACTGGTGGCGCTGTGGCGGTGGGAGCAACGCTGTACCAACCCGATCCTGCCGGTGGAGATGTTCCGCAACCCGGGGCTGGCGCCGTTGTTCCGGCTGGCGGTGTTCACGGGCTTCACCATGTTCGCGCTGCTGCTCTATGCGCCGCTGCTGTTCCAGGGCGGCTTTGGCTATTCGCCGAAGGAGGCGGGCATCCTGATCACGCCACTGGTGGTCTGCATCACCGCGGGCAGCATACTTAACGGCCGCATCGTCACGCGCATCCACCGCCCGAATACCATGCTCTATGCCGGCTTTGGCATGCTGGCGGTGTCCTGCCTTGGCCTGTCGCAGGCCACGCGCAGCATGCCGCACGGCGTCTTGCTGACGATCATGCTGATCGGCGGGTTCGGGCTAGGCTTCATCATGCCGAACCTGACGGTGTTTGCGCAGCAGACGGCAGGGCGCGAGCACCTGGGCATTGCCACGGCCATGCTGCAATCGCTGCGCATGGTGGGCGGCATGGTGGGCACCGCCATCGTGGGCACGCTGGTCACGCGCAGCTATACCGGTGGTGTGGAACATGCGCTGTCCGCCGCCAATGCCGGACAATGGACGGCGCGCATGGCGGATCCGCAGGTGCTGATCGACAAGGCCTCGCAAGTCGCGTTGCTCGGCCAGCTGGAGCAGGCCGGGCACAATGGCGCCCTGCTGCTGGAACAGGCGCGCGTATCGCTGGTCAGCGCCATCCACCTCGGCCTGGTGGTGGCTGCGGTGGCTGCCGCGCTGGGTGTGTGGTGCGCCCGCCGGGTACCGTCGATCAAGCTGACCCGGGCGCCGGCGCCCGCCATGGCAGCCGACTGAAGAACGTAACCTGAGGAAAACGGATGGAACTGGAGCGACAAAGCGTGGCCGTACTGCAGCAGTTCGGCCGCACCTACCGCGCCTACGCGGCCGCGTTCGAACAGCGCCTGGGGCTGCCGCTGCCCCGCTGGCGCATCCTGCATGCGCTGCATCACCAGGAGGGCGCGATCGGCCAGAAGGCGCTGGCTGACCTGGTCGGCATGGACCCCGGCGCGCTGACGCGCCAGCTCAAGGCCATGCAGGAACTTGGCTGGGTGGAGCGCAGCACCTCGGAACGCGACAACCGCGTGACCCACGTCACGCTGTCACGGACCGGCCAGCAGGTGGTGGCGCACGCCATGCCGCTGCGCTCAGCCTTTCTGGAGGATGTGCTTGCCGAGGTGTCGCCGTCGACCATGCGCGAGCTGTCGCGCGGACTGGCGCGGCTGGAGGCCGGCATTGCATACGCGCAGGCCCATGCGGCACAGGCAGCCGACGCCGCCTGATACGGCCGCGCCCGTGCCGCTGGCGCTCAGGCAGTCAGCAGCATGCCGTTCAGCGCCGCGAATTCAAACAGTTCCCGGTCGTTGGTGACGCCGAGCTTCTGCATGGCGCAGTTCTTCTGCCGGCTGATGGTCTTGACGCTGCGGCAGAGCAGGACGGCGATCTCACTCACGGACCGTCCGGTCAGGTACAGCCGCAATACTTCCATTTCACGCCGGGACAGGCGCTCCGCGCCGGCCTGGCCGGGTGTGGCCGGGTTGCCGGGATCGGCCTGCGACAGTACTTCAAGCGCGGATTTGCCGATGTAGTGGAAGCCCCGCTGGATACGGCAAACCACAGTCACCAGTTCTGACAGGGGCGAGTCCTTGAGCAGCAGGCCGTGCACCTGGGTGTCCAGGATGGAGCGCAGCACCAGCGGATTGGTGATCATGGTCAGCACGATCACGGCCAGCGACGGATGCCGCCGCCGCAGGCTGGCAAGCAGGCGCAGGCCGTCGCTGTTGCCTTCGCCGTGCGCGGGCATGTGGTAGTCGGTGATCACGACATCGGGACGCAGGCTTTCCACGCTGTTCAGCAAGGCCGTCGCGCTGGTCACGCAGCCGCACACCTCCCACCCGGTCTGGGTATGCAGGCGGTCCGCGACGGCTGCGCTGACCAGGGGGTGGTCGTCGGCAAGCAGGATCCTCAATGTCATCTGGTTGCTCCTCGATTCTTGTTCGTGGCAGCGCCGGCATCAAGAAAACGCCGCACGTCAGCGAGACGTGCGGCGCAAAAACGACGCCAAACAATACGACGCCAGACAACTGCGTGCATTGCCCCGGGACCGGGCCAAACGGGAGACGGCCGGACCGCGGCAATGCCATTGCAGGATATCGGCCGCGCGGTCTGGCGAAACTAGGAGGATTCGCAAAGCGCCGCCGTGGCGCAGCGGCCTGCACCGGTCAAATTGGCGCGAGTGTAGCGCAGGGTCAGCGCTCGGAAAAATGTCTCAAGACTGTAATAAGAACGCCGCCGCTTCTGCGCAGCCAAAGAAAAAGGCGCTGGCGCCATGGGGCTGCCAGCGCCTTGCGGGCGCCGCCGCTGCGGGGCGTTGCGTCACGCCAGTGCGGATTGCGCGTGGGCTGCGGCGCGGCCGTTGCGGCGGCTGTCGATGGCCTTGAGAGGGGCGCGCAGCACGGCGCTGCCGACATCCATGATGTCGCGCAGCACGCCCTTGTCGCCGCTGCGCTCCGGTGCCCAGAAATGCAGTGCGGCCCATTCCGGGAAGCTGCTCGGCGGTGCCAGCAGGCGCGTCTTGCGCTCGCGCGTGACCAGCGGCACGTTGAAGTCCAGCACCGGGCAGATGCCCCCGGCCGAATGCAGCAGCGTGATCTGGGTATGCCATGATGGGACCACGGTCTCGCGATGCCCCGGAGTGCTGGCCTGGCGGCTCAGGAAGGCCCGCAGCGGGCTGCCGGCCTCGCAGTCTTCCTGCAGCAGGATCCAGTCGCTTTCGCCTTCGTCATGGCTGCCGCCGCGCGTGGCGCTGACCAGCCGGCGCGGCGTGGCCATGATGTTGTGCTGGCGCACGCGTTCGGGATCGTGGCCGCTGTCGACGATGAAGGCGCAGTCCAGTTCGCCGCTGCCGAGATGGCCGGCAAGGGTGGCGTCGGCGATCACCGGGCGCGTGATAAAGCTGTCGCGCGGAAACTGCTCGCACAGTGCGGTCAGGATCTCGGTGATGACCGGGTCGCCGATCGACGATGAAAAGCCGATCGAAACGCGTCTGCCGTCGTCACGGCGCTTGCTCAGGCCAGGCTCGCCGGGGCGCACCAGCTGGTTCCATTTGGCCAGGATCTGCCGCGCCGTCTGCTCCAGGCGCAGCGCATGCGGTGTGGGTTCGAGCATCCCGTTGCGCTTGACGAACAGCGGATCGCCGGTGATTTCGCGCAAGCGCGCGAGGCTGTAGGCCACCGTCGGCACGCGTCCCTGCGTGCAGGCCGCAACGGCGCTGAGGTCCCGGTATTCCATGACCAGGACAAAGACATGCAACAACTTCGTGCTGACGTGACGCATTCCGACTTCTCCCGATCCATGACTTTGTTTTCTCTATTTTCTTGTTGGTCCGACACCTACAGCACTGCGTCGAAACAAAGGGCGCAAGCGCGGCCTGGTGTCAGGGCAACGATCCGGTCCCTGACAGTGACAGGCGCAAGCGGCATGCACGGCGCGCGCTGCGGGCATGTCCGGATGAAAGACAGGTGGGCGAAAGCCCGGGCAGGATGCTGCGAAAACGCATGGCACGACTCCTAAATGTCCGACTTGCGTCGACAAATGGCGCAGTGACGATTCGATCCTTCAGGCCCGGTACTGTTGGCAGCGTGAACGCGCACCACGTCTGGGTGGTGCGGGCTGCCTGGCCGCTCTTCTGCCGGCGCCGCCAGGGCGCCGCGCGAAGGCGTGCGAAATTTAGTTGTGCCGAGGAATCTTAATACATGCTCAGCAAAAGTCATAGAAACTTGAATTGATGGCAGTCTTCTAATTTTGTTTAGTACCTCTTTGTCTGTACATCAATACATGGCTTGAAATCGGGGCCACCGGGCGATTCATCCACGATCACTGCCGTGCAGAAGGTCGTCATGCCCATGTGTTATCGCGGCCGGCATCTTCGTTTCCGCGATGCGCAGCGCGAATGATCTAACTGGACTCCAAATTGGCTTAACGAAATTTGGCAATGCGCGCCAGCGCCGGCGGCAGCTTGTGCAGAGATAATTTTCTTAACTCGCGCAGCGAAGACACTGAATTGCTTTTTGGCGCGGCCGTGGGCTAACGTAGGGCCAGAGTCGGCACGGTTGGCGGCGCGGCTGGCGCCGCTTGTGGCCCGCCGTTGTGATGCGGAGAGATTCGTGAACAGACGGTATTCGGAAGAGCAGATCCGCGGCTACCTGGCCGAGGCGGCCAGCGGCGTGCCGGTGCGTGAGCTGTGCGCGCGCTATGGTTTCAGCGATGCTTCGTTCTACGGATGGCGGGCCCGTTACGGCCAGCCCAGCCAGGGTGATGCACGTGACGGCCGCAAGCTGCGCGAGCTGCAGGAAGAGAATGCCCGGCTGAAGAGTATGCTTGCGGATGCGCTGCTCAAGCTTGAGCTGATGCGCAACCGTACCGGCCGCCGCAATGGCACTGGCAAGGATCGCTAGCGGCGGACGGTTCTTGCAACTTGCAATGCGCCGCGGTGTCGCTTCCACGTGCCGCGGAGGGTTCTGGAGTATTGGTTTGACGAAGTTTCTGATCAAGGCGGGCGTGCTGGCATGCGCCGCCATGGTGGTTGTCCCGGCGTGGGCAGCCAGTGCTGCATCGGCGGCTGCGGCCGCCGGCACTCCGATGGTGGCCCCGCCGCCGCCACGGATGCTGGACGAAGCCACGGCCGTGGTGGAAGGACCTGATGGCAAGGTGTCTGCGTCGCAGCGGCAGCACTGCCAGTCATTGCTGGACCAGGTCAACGCGCTGCCCGGCGGGCCGCAGTGGTCCACTGGCAAGTCGTCGGTAACCACTGCCGACGGGCGCACATATCCGACACTGGAACGCCAGGCAGACCGCAAGCGCCTGGAAGAGGCGTATCGCCAGGAATGCACGCAGCAGCGCCGCTGAGGCGCCCCCCGGCAGCGGGCCGTCACCTGCGTATTTGTGGAGAGCCGACATGCACCGTTTCAAACACCTCTTCGCATGGTGCCTGGCACTGATGCTGATGGCGCCGCTCGGGCCAGCGATGGCGCAGTCCAAGCTGAGCAATGCCCAGCTTGACCAGCTGACCGCGCCGATTGCCCTGTATCCCGATGCGCTGTTGTCGCAGGTGCTGATGGCTGCCACCTATCCGGCCGACGTCGCAGCTGCGGCGCAATGGTCCAAGGCCAATCCCAGCCTGTCTGGCGATGCCGCGACCAAGGCGGTCGCCAGCCAGGCCTGGGACCCCAGCGTGCAGTCGCTGGCCGCGTTCCCCTCCGTGCTCGACATGATGGGCCGCCAGCCGCAGTGGGTGCAGTCGGTCGGCGACGCTTTCCTGGCCCAGCCCAATGACGTGATGGATTCGGTGCAGCGGCTGCGGGTGCAGGCGCAGAAAGCCGGCACGCTGAAGACGACCGAGCAGCAGAAGGTCGTGACGCAGACCACCGGCGGCACCACGATCGTGCAGATCGAGCCGGCCAATCCGCAAGTGGTCTACGTGCCGACCTACAACCCGACCACGGTTTACGGTACCTGGGCGTATCCCGCGTATCCGCCGGCCTATTACCCGCCGCCGCCCGGCTCCGTGTTTGCCACGGCACTGGTAACGGGCATCGGCTTCGGGCTTGGCGTGGCGGCGGTCGATGCGATGTGGGGCGGGTTCAACTGGAATAGCCACGACGTCAACATCAATGTGAACCGCTACAACAACATCAACGTCAACCAGCGCCTGGACGTCAACCGTGCCAACGTGAACTGGCAGCACAACCCCGCCAACCGCGGCAACGTGCCCTACAACAATGCGGCGGTGCGCGGTCGCTATGACCAGCAGCGCCAGTCCGGCCTCGCCAGCCGCCAGCAGGCTGCGCAACCCGGCCAGCGCGTGGGGGCCGCCGGCGGCGGGGTGCAGCGCCAGCCTTCCGAGCGCGACCAGGCGCGTGAGCGCGCCGCGCAGTCGTTCGAGGGCCGTACCGGGCAATCCATACCGGGCCATGCGGGCGGGGTGGCAGACCGCTCGCGCCCGGGTGCCGCCGGCGGTGGCGTGCAGAATCCGCGGCCGGCCGGCGCCGACCGCCAGCGCGCAGACCAGGCCCAGGCCCGCGACCGTGCGCGCAATGCCAACCGGGACAGCGCGCTGCGCGATGCCGGCAACGGCGACCGCGTGCGCCAGCAGACCCAGCGCGCGGCGACGCCGCAGCGGGAAGCGCCGCATGCGCGCCCGGCCGGGCTCCACCAGGGCGGCGGGCACCAGGGCGGTGGTCTGGGCGGCGGCGGTGGAGGCCGGCTCGGCGGCGGCGAACATTTCGGCCATGGTCGGAGGTAAGTCATGATGCACATGACCGCTAATCCCTTCTCTGCCGCAGCCCGAGCGCGCGCGCTGCGCACGCTGGCGGCGGCCGCGGCCCTGTCCCTGGCCCTGCCGGCGATGGCCCAGCAGGTCTTCCCCAGCCCTGACGCTGCCGCCGAGGCGCTGGGTGATGCCATCGCGCGCAGCGACGGCGATGCATTGCAGCGCGTGCTGGGCAAGCAATACCAGTCGCTGGTGCCGGAGGGCTCCATCAACCGCGACGACGTGTACGAATTCCTTGGCGCCTGGGCGCGCCACCATGCCGTGCAGCCCGATGGCGAGCGCCGCGCGCTGATCGCGGTCGGGCAGAGCGGATGGACCTTCCCCGTGCCGCTGGCAAAGCAGAAGGACGGTTGGCAGTTCGACCTGCGTGCCGGCCAGCAGGAAGTGCGCCGCCGCCGGCTCGGGCGCAATGAACTGGTGACGATGGAAACGCTGCTGCAGCTGGCCGATGCCCAGCAGCGCTACGCGGAGCAGGTGGGGCTGGGGCGCTACGCGACCCAGTTGATCAGCGCGCCGGGCAAGACCAACGGCCTGTACTGGCCCGCGGCCAGCGAGCAGGACGCCAGCCCGATCGGCCCCGATGCGCTTGCCATGGGCCCGGATACGCCCGCCGCAGATGCTTTCTACGGCTACCATTACCGGATCCTGCCGCCGGCCAAGGGCAGCGACGCCAAGTATGGCCTGATTGCCTGGCCGGCCCGCTATGGCGATACCGGCGTGCATAGCTTCATGCTCGGCAGCGACCGCGTCTTCTATGAGCGCGACCTCGGGCCCGGCACCGCATCGCGCGCCAAGGCCATCCGCAGTTTTTCGCCTGCCGGCTGGCAGCGCGTGGCGGACCGCTGAGCCCTTGGCCCCTGCGCCCCGGCCAGCCGTCTAGGCCAGCCGGGGTTCGCCGAACTCCCCGCCGTAGGCTTCTGATCTGGCCGCCGCCTGGCGCGGGGCCGGATCCAGGTCGGCATAGACCGCGGCCAGCCCGTCGCGGTCGATGATGCGCAGGTGCCGCTGGCGCACCGAGATCAGCCCGACCGAGGCAAAGCGCGACAGCAGCCGCGACACCGTTTCCAGGGTTAGCCCAAGCAGGCTGGCGATGTCCGTGCGCGACATCGCCAGCGTCAGCGCGCCGTCGCGGTTGCCGTCGCGGCGCGCCTGCTCGCCGGCGAGGTCGAGCAGCAGCATCGCCAGGCGCTGTGGCGCCCTCATCGACCCCACCGCCACCAGCAGCACGCGTTCGCGCTCGGCGTTGCGGCGCATCGCTTCCAGCACCGTTTCACGGAATGGGGCGGCCTGCATGAGGGTGCGCAGGGATTCGACCGAGACCGCACAAACCATTGCATCCTGCAGCGCGATTGCACCAGTCCCATAGACCGGACCTTCGTGCGGCTCAAGCCCCAGCACGTCGCCGGGCAGCGAAAAACCCGTTACCTGCCGCCAGCCCAGCGGCGATTCATAGACCTGCTTGGCGCTGCCATGGCGCAGCGGGTAGACCGTCAGCGCAGGGCGGCCCTGGCGAAACACATGCTCGCCGGTGCGCACCTCTACCAGCTCCGGCTGCAGCGCCATCGGCGCGTGCGGCAGGGGGGCTTGTGGCCCGGCATTGTGGCAAACGTGGCGAAAGAGGCAGAGCAGGCAGGCTGGGGCGCCGCTGTCCGGCATGGTGTCATTGTCCTCCGGTGACGATGGCCAAGTATAAAACGCCGGCAACGCAAGCCATCTCGCTGCGATCTGCATTCTTTCGTATGGCTGGTTTAAAAATTTCGCATTACGGGGGCGAGGCTCGTTGCGTTTGTGCCATAAGCGCGGGAGCACGCCGGCGGGCGTAATGCGGATTGTGATATGCTGCAACGCAACAATAAAGGCATAGGAGGAGATCGCGTCACACGATCAGGAGTCCTCATGACCAAAAGCTTTGCCGCTGACTGGCACGCGCAGATCCGGCGACTGAGCCGTGCGCAAGCCCGCACGGAAGCCCAGGTGAAGTCCTGGCTGGACCGCGTGGATTCGCTTAATCCGCTCACGCCGGCTCGGCCTGACCGCCCGCCGGGCAAGGTCCGGCCCGCCCGGCCAGCACCCGCGCCGGGTTCCCTGCCCGGTACCTGGCAGGCGCACAGGCTGCGCCTGGCGCCGCTGCCGGGCGAACTGGTGCCGCAACTCTCGTATCACCTCTACATACCGTCCAAGGCCCATCGCGGCCCGTTGCCGGTGGTGGTGGTGCTGCATGGCTGTCGCCAGACGCCGGATGACCTGTCGGCCGGCACCCGCATGAATGCGCTGGCCGAGCGCGAGGGATTTATCGTGGCCTACCCGCAACAGCCCTTGCGGCGCCAGGTGCAGCGCTGCTGGCAGTGGTTCGACCTGGGCGCCGCTGAGGGCGGACGCGAGGCGCAGGCGGTGGCCGCGCTGATCGATGCGCTGGCTGCGCGCCACGACGTGCGCGAGCGCGAGATCTACCTGGCCGGCATGTCCGCCGGCGCGGCCATGGCCGCGGTGGTGGCGTTGCGCTACCCGGGCAAGGTGGCGGCCGCGGCGCTGCATTCCGGCGTGGTCATCGGCGCCGCCGACAACCCGCGCGCCGGCCTGCGGGCCATGCAGCAAGGCTCGGCGGCCGATCCGTCATGGCTGCTGGATGCCGCCGGCGTGACGCCGGGCGGTCCCGAGATGCCCGCGCTGGTGATCCACGGCCTGGCCGACGACGCGGTCCATCCGGTCAATGGCCGTCTGCTGGCGCGGCAGTTCCTGGCTTACAACGGCCTGGAAGACCGGCTCGCCGGTGCGCCCGCGCAGTCCGGCCCGGAGGACGAAGCGCCGGGCCGGTCTCATGAATACCGCTTCGGCCGCTGGCGCCGCGACCTGGTCACGCTGGTGGAAGTGGAGGGCTTGGGCCACGCCTGGAGCGGCGGCGATGCCAGCTATGGCTACCACAGCGATATCGGCCCGGATGCCAGCACGATGATGTGGCAGTTCTTCAGCCAGCACCGCCGTTGAAGTCGGGCAGCACCAATGCGCATCAAGCGCGCACAAGTAAAGGGAGGGCGCCTGCCCTCCCTTTTTCCTTGCAGCAGCCGCGTCAGCCGCGCGAGCGGTCCTTGACGAACAGCGCAGTCACCATGCCCAGCACGCACAGCGCGACCACATAGTGGGCCGGTGCCAGCGGATCCTGCTTCAGCATCAGCGTGACGACCATCGGCGTCAGCCCGCCGAAGATCGCATACGACACGTTGTACGAGAATGACAGGCCCGAGAAGCGCACCTGCGCCGGGAACGCATTGACCAGCACGAACGGCACCGCGCCGATGGTGCCGACCAGGAAGCCGGTCAGCGCATAGAGCGGCAGCAGCAGGTCGGGGCGGGTGAAGATCGTCGTGTAGAACATATAGGCGCAGATGGCCAGCAGCAGGCCGCCGACGAACAGCGTGCGGCGCGCACCGATGCGGTCGGCTAATGCGCCGGAGACGACACAGCCGATCGTCAGGCACAGCGTGGCGACGCTGTTGGCGACCAGTGCCGTGCGCGCGTCAAAGCCATACAGCTTCTGCAGGAAGGTGGGCGTCATCAGGATCACCACCACGATGCCGGCCGACAGCATCCAGGTCAGCAGCATCGACACCGCGACGCTGCCGCGGTGGTTGCGCACCACCGACTTCAGCGGCATTTCCGCGGCCAGCGCCTTGCGCTTCTGCAGTTCGGCGAAGACCGGCGTCTCATGCAGCCAGCGCCGCAGGTACATCGAGGCGATGCCGAACACGCCGCCGATCAGGAACGGCACGCGCCAGCCGTGGTCGGCCAGCTCGGCCGGGGTGAAGACGCTGTTGATGCCGGTGGCGACCAGCGAACCCAGCAGGATGCCGGCAGTCAGCCCCGCGGTCAGCGTGCCGCAGGCATAGCCGACATGGCGCGCCGGCACGTGCTCCGATACGAACACCCAGGCGCCGGGCACTTCGCCGCCGACGGCCGCGCCTTGCAGGATGCGCAGCACCAGCAGCAGCACCGGCGCGGCCAGGCCGATCGACTGGTAGGTGGGCATCAGGCCCATCAGCAGCGTGGGCACCGACATCAGCAGGATCGACAGCGTGAACATCTTCTTGCGGCCGAGCAGGTCACCGAAGTGCGCCATGATGATGCCGCCCAGCGGCCGGGCCAGGTAGCCGGCCGCGAAAATGCCGAAGGTCTGCAACTGGCGCAGCCAGTCCGGCACCGACGGCGGGAAGAACAGCTGCCCGATGACCGTCGCGAAAAAAACGAAGATGATGAAGTCGTAGAACTCAAGGGCGCCGCCAAGCGCGGCAAGGGCAAGGGTCTTGTAATCCTGGCCGGTCAGCGGGCGCGCGCTGGCTCGCGGCGCGCCGATACCTGCGGCGGTACTGCTGGTGGTAGACATGAATGGACTCGCATGGAAGAGATCGCATGCGAAGCGCGCAGCACGGAATACGTGATGGGTGTGGCCGGAGGGTACAGCGCAGGGGAGGCAGGCCCGATGTGGCGGGTAAGCCGCAGGCTTGCGACGAAACGCTTCGCAAAGGGCGTAAAGATACCAGATCGGCCTACGCAGCGTTGAGGGGTCAATTCTGATTTCTTTGCTTTGTCCGAAACCGTTGCCATAATGTCGAAAAATGTGAAATCCGGGGCACAAACCATCGTGCAGCGCCGGAATGCGGGGTCAGATCTTCTGGAACGACATGGCTTTCAAGCAATCCATCCAGGCAGTGGCTGCCACGCCACGCGGCCGGCTGACGACGCGCGTCGCCGGCGGCGTGGTCGCGGCGCTCGCGGTGTTTGGGCTGGCCGGGTATTTTGGCGGCCCGCCGCTGCTCAAATACCTGATTGAAAAGAACGCGACCGACGCGCTGGGGCGCAAGGTTACGCTGGGCAGGGCCCACGTGCGCCCGTTCGAGCTGGCGGCCACGCTGACCGATCTCACTATCTATGAGCGCGATGGCAAGACCCCCGCGCTGACGCTGGGCGAGGCCGAGGCCAATACCTCGCTGGCCTCGGTCTGGCACCTGGCGCCGGTGGTGGACAACCTCCACGTCGACCGGCTGGCCGTGCACGTGGTGCGCGACGCCGACGGCCGCATGAGCTTTGCCGACGTCCAGGAGAAGCTTGCTGCCCTGCCGCCCAAGCCGCCCGATGCCAAGCCGGCGCGCTTTTCGGTCAACAACATCGCAGTTACCGGCAGCAGCTTCGGCTATGACGACAAGCAGCTCGGTTCCAGCCTGCGCGTCGACAACCTGACGCTGACCCTGCCGTTCCTGTCGAACCTGCCGCATGACGTCGAGATCGTGACGCGGCCCACGCTGAGCGCACGGGTCAACGGCACGCCGCTGGCGCTGGACGGCGAAGTGCTGCCGTTTGCCGATTCGCGCCAGACCCGGCTCAACGTCAACCTAGACGGCCTGGAGGTCGCGCGCCTGATGGCGTTCGCGCCGCCGCTGCGCGATGCCGAGGTCAAGTCCGGCAAGCTCGATACGCGCCTGACCGTGGCATTCCGACAGCAGAAGGACACGCAGGAGATGCTGGTGATGGGCACGGCCGCGTTGCGCGATGCCGAGGTCGTCACGCGCGTCGGCCAGCCGCTGGTCAAGAGCGGCCGCCTGGCGGTGGATATCGGCAAGCTCGAGCCGCTGGCTCACCGCGCGCAGCTGCGCAGCGTTGAGATCGAGGGGCTGGGCGTGGAAGCCGCGCGGCGCGCGGATGGCTCGCTGAACCTGGCCACGGCGTTCCTGCCACAGGCGGTCAGCAAATCCACGGATGGCGTGGCGCCCGCGCCGGCGCCTGCCTCGGCGCCGGCAGCGGCCGCCGCCTCGGGGGTGCAGGCGGCGCCGGCCAAGGCGGCGCCAAAAGACGTGCCGTGGCGCTATGCGGTCGACCGCATCGTCGTCAGGCAGGCCCGGCTGGGGTTTGAAGATGCGCTGGCGCCATCGGGCCCGGGCAAGCTTGCACTCGGCCCGCTCGATGCCGAGGTCAAGGGCTTCGCCGGCACCGACGGCGACAAGCCGGCCAGGATCGAGGCCACGCTGACCGTGGCCGATGGCCAGACCCTGCACCATGCCGGCGACCTGCTGCTGCGCGACGGCTCGATGGCCGGCACGCTGGAAACCACCGGCCTGCGGCCGCAGGGGTTTGCCGCATGGTGGCCGCGCGAGCTGCGCAGCCAGTTCGGCACTACCGCGGTCAATGCCGAACTGAACTACCGCATGTCGTGGGGCACGCCGCAGTTCCAGTTCGTGCTGGAAAAATCGCGGCTGGAACTGGCGCCGCTCTACGTGGCCACGCGCGATCCGGTGACGATGCCGGTTCCGGCCGCCGCACGCGATGCCGATGCCAGTGCAAGACCCGCCGGCAACGACAATGCCGCCCCGCGCAGCGCACGCCGCGCGCGTGAGCGCGCCGCCGACCGCGAGGGCGCCAACCTGCCGCTGCTGCAGGCTGAAAAACTGGTGCTGGACGATATCCAGTTCGACCTGGCCAAGCAGACCTTCGCCACCAGCCAGGTCACCCTGGCCAGGCCGCAGCTCGCTGCCACGCGCGACCACAGCGGCGAGCTGATCGAGATGGCGCGCCTGTGGGCTACCGAATCGGCGCAGCAGGTGCGCGCCACGCCGCGCCGGAATGGAGCAGCCGCACCCGCCACCAACGGCAAGCCAGCGGGTGGCGGCTGGAAGGCAGACATCGGCAAGGTCACGGTGGAAGGCGGCAGCGCCCGCCTGGCCGACTACCAGCCGGCCGGGGCCAACCGCGGCCGCCCGGTGATCCACCAGTTCCGCAATATCGCGCTGAGCACCGGCTCGGTCGCCTGGCCGCTGACGCCGGCGGCGGTGCCGCTCAAGCTGCATGCCGAATCCGGTCGCCGCGGCGTGATCGGCGTCGATGGCACGGTGTTGCCGACCGTCCCCGCCAGCCGGCTGCAGCTGGACCTGCGCGAGGTCGAGGTGAGCCCGCTCCAGCCCTATCTGGCTGACCGCTTCAACGCCGCCCTGCGCACCGGCACGCTGACGGCAAGGGGCAAGCTCAATGTCGATGCGCCAACCGGCAAGCCCATCGCCGCGCAGTTCAGCGGCAACGTGCAAACCGGCAACGTGCGCACGGTGGACCGCGTCAGCGGCGAAGACTTCCTGCGCTGGCGTTCGCTGGCGGTATCGGGCATCGACTTCGCCATGGACGAGAGCAAGGGCCCGATGCGCGTGAGCCTGGGCAATGTCGCGCTGTCTGACTTCTATGCCCGCGTGATCCTGAACGCCAACGGCCGCCTGAACCTGCAGGACGTGATGGCCGGCGGCGCCGAGAAGGGCGAGGCGGCGCCATCGACCAGCCTGACGCAGGCCAACCCGGCCTCGGCGCCGGCAACGCCGCCGGTGCAGACCGGTGATACGCGTACGGCCCAGGTCGAGCAGAAGCCGGGCGGCCCCAAGCCGCAGGTGCGCATCGGCGGGGTCTCGGTCGAGAAGGGCAATATCAATTTCTCGGACTTCTTCGTCAAGCCCAACTACACGGCCAACCTGACCGGCATGAAGGGCAAGGTGTCCAAGGTGTCGTCGGGCGACCCCACGCCGGCCGACCTGGTGCTGGATGGCCGCATCGACGACGATGCGCCGGTCAATATCAGCGGCAAGCTCAATCCGCTGGGTGAGCAGCTGTTCCTGGACATTGCCGCCAAGGCCTCGGGCGTGGAACTGACGCGGCTCACGCCGTATGCGGCCAAGTACGCCGGCTACCCGATCACCAAGGGCAAGCTGACGGTGGACGTGGCCTACAAGATCGAGAACGGCAAGCTCGATGCGAGCAACCACCTGTTCCTGGACCAGCTCACCTTCGGCGAGCGCGTCGACAGCCCGGATGCGACCAAGCTGCCGGTGCTGCTGGCGGTGTCGCTGCTGAAGGACCGCAACGGCGTGATCGACGTGAACCTGCCGGTGTCGGGCTCGTTGTCGGATCCGGAGTTCAGCATCGGCGGCGTGATCGTGCGCGTGATCGTCAATCTGCTGACCAAGGCGATCACGTCGCCGTTCTCGCTGATCGCCTCGGCCTTTGGCGGCGGCGGGGGCGAGGAGCTGGGCTATGTCGAGTTCGCGCCCGGCACCGCGGCGCTGACGCCGGCGGCCAGGGACAAGATCACCAAGCTGGGCCAGGCGCTCAATGACAGGCCCGCGCTGCGGCTGGAAATCAGCGGCCGCATCGACCCGGCCACCGACGAGGCCGGCGCGCGCCGCGCGTGGCTGGATGCGCGCGTGGCCGAGCAGAAGCGGCGCGACCAGCGCGACAGCGCACAGGTGGGCGGCGAGGCCGACAACGACGAAGCCGGCGAGCAGGGCGCCGAGATCAAGGTCTCGAAACAGGAGTACCCGAAGTACCTGGAGCAGGTCTACAAGCGCACATCGATGAAGAAGCCGCGCAACTTCGTCGGCTTCACCAAATCCCTGCCGCCCGAGGAAATGGAAAAGCTGCTGATGGCCAACGCCACGGTCACCGAGGCCGACCTGAAGCGCCTGGCCGAGCAACGCGCACTGGTGGTCAAGCAGTCGCTCGAACGCGAGGGCAAGGTGTCGGAGAGCCGGCTGTTCCTGACCGCGCCCAAGCTCAGCGCCGAGGGCATCAAGGACAAGGGCGCGCCCAACCGCGTGGACTTCTCCATTCGCGGCTAGCCGGGGCGGGGGGGGGGGGGGGGGGGGGGGCCGCACGGTGCGGCGCCGCCACAGGCCCGGCCCGGAAAACCGGTATGATTCGGCCCGGACAATCCGTTCCATAGCCGATTCAGGAGTGTGTTTTGCAGCAGGATCAATTGGAAGCCGCCGTCGCCTACAAGACCTGGGTGTGCGTGATCTGCGGCTGGGTCTACGACGAAGAACAGGGCTGGCCGGAAGACGGCATCGCCCCCGGCACGCGCTGGGAAGACATCCCCGAGGACTGGCGCTGCCCGGAATGCGACGTCGGCAAGGCCGAATTCGCCATGATCGAGCTGTAACGCCGCACGCACTTTCCTGTCCGGCCGACCCATGCGGGCTCAGCCCCGGGCTTGCGCCAGCATGGCGGCAAGCAGCACATTGGCGCCCGCCCCGAGATGCTCGGGCCTGGCGTCCTCGATCTCGTTATGGCTGATGCCGTCCTTGCACGGCACGAAGATCATTGCCGCCGGCGCTACCCTGGCCAGGTAGACCGCGTCGTGGCCAGCGCCGGTGACGATGTCGCAATGCGTGTAGCCACGCGCCGCGGCCGCGTGCCGGACATGGGCCACAAGCTCGGGCGCGAAGGGCGTCGGCTCGAAGCGCTGGATCGCTTCGACTTCCACCGCCAGCGCGGCACCTGTAGTGCTGCCGCTGGCCAGCGCCGCGCACGCTGCGCGCAGCCTTGCTTCCATCCGGTCGAGCTGGCCGCCATCGAGATGGCGAAGGTCGACGCTGAACTGTACCCGCCCCGGAATGACGTTGCGTGAAGACGGGTGGACATTGACCACCCCGACCGTCCCCCGGCCATCGGGGGCAAAGTCGTCCGCGATCTTCGCCACTTCCTGGAACAGGAACGAAGCGCCATGCAGGGCGTCCCGGCGCAGCGGCATGGGGGTGGGGCCGGCATGCGCCTCCATGCCCGTCACCGTGACGTCATACCAGCGCAGGCCAAGCGACCCCGTCACCACGCCGATGACCTTGTCCTCGGCCTCGAGGATCGGGCCTTGCTCGATATGCGCCTCGAAGTACGCGCCAACCTTGTGGCCGACCGGCGCGGTGCCCGCATAGCCGATCGCCGCGAGTTCGCCGGCAACGGACTTGCCGGCGTTGTCGGTTGCCGTCAAAGCGGTGGCTTCGGGGAAAACGCCGGCGAACACGCCCGATCCCATCATCACCGGCACGAAGCGCGCGCCTTCCTCATTGGTCCAGATCGCCAGTTCCAGCGGCGCCTCGGTGGTCACGCCGTGCTGGTTGAGCGTGCGCATGACTTCCAGCCCGGCCATCACGCCATAGCATCCGTCGAACTTGCCGCCGGTGGGCTGGGTGTCGATATGGCTGCCGGTCATGACCGGGGCAAGCGCGTCGTTGCGGCCCGCCCGGCGCCCGAAGATATTGCCCACGCGGTCGATGCGCACCGCCAGGCCGGCGTCGCGCATCCAGCCGGTGACGAGGTCGCGCGCCTGCCCGTCCAGCGCGGTCAGGGCCAGACGCGCATTGCCGCCCCTGGGCGTGGCGCCGATCCGCGCCAGGTCCATCAGCGCTTGCGACAGGCGTTCGCCATTGATCGTGATTGCGTTCATACGCCCGTCCCTGACTGTTGGATGCCGCCGAAGAAGGCCGTTGCATTGGCGGCGAGCGAATCGAGGTGGTAGCCGCCTTCCTGCACGACCAGCGTGGGCAGGCCCAGTGCGGCAACGGCGCGGCCGAGGCGGCCGAAGCCTGCGGTGGACACGTCCACCAGCGACTGCGGATCCTCGCGGTAGATGTCGAAGCCGAGCGACAGCACCAGCGCGTCTGCCTGGAAGCGTTCGATGGCGCCGCGTGCGGTGTCCAGCTTGTCGAAGAAGACGGACTCGGGCGAACGGTGCGGCATCGGCAGGTTGAGGTTGTGGCCGGTGCCGGCGCCGCGGCCGTGCTCATCGTCGAAGCCCGCGACCACCGGATAGAAGTTGGTCGGGTCGCCGTGGATCGACACGTAGAGCACATCGGCCCGGTCGTAGAAGATCTCCTGGATGCCCTGGCCGTGGTGCATGTCGGTATCGAGGATGGCCACGCGGCCAAGGCGCGCGCGCAGGGCCTGGGCGGCGATCGCGGCATTGTTCAGGTAGCAGAAGCCGCCCGCCGCGTCGCGCCGGGCATGATGGCCAGGCGGCCGGCACAAGGCGTAGGCGCGGCGCGCGCCGTCCAGCAGCGCCCGGGCCCCGGCCACCGCGCTCTGCGCCGACCAGTAGGCCGAGCGCCAGGTGTTCAGGCCCACCGGGCAGCTGCCATCGGCGAGATAGCGCGCGGCCTGCGCCAGCACGCCGCGCAGGGCGTTGGGCTCGCGCACGAAGATATTGGACATGACCTCGTCGCCCCAGTCCTCCGGCAGCTCGCGCCAGCTGGCATGGGCGTCCTGCAGGAACTGCAGGTAAGGCTGGTCGTGCACCGCGGCAAGCGGCGCGAGGCCGTGGTCGGCGGGGGCGTGGAGCGCGAAGCCAAGCGCCTCTGCCGCCTGGACCAGCCGCTGCGCCCGCGCAGGCAGCTCCTGCGGCGAGCGCATCCTGCCGCGCGAGTAGTAGCTCTGCGGATGGTGCAGCAATTGCTCGGGATGGAAAAACGTCAGCATGGGGTTTGCAATGTCCGTGGAAAGGCGTCAGGCCTGCGCGGCTTGCGCGGCCGGTTGTGGTTGCTGGCGCTGGCGTGCATCGATGCTGGCGATGCACAGCAGCGACACGCCGGCCAGCAAGGTGTAGAACACCGCCAGCGGCCACCATTGGCCCTGGAAGCGCTGCGCGAGGACGGTCCCCACCAGCGGTGTCAGCCCGCCCGCCACCGCGCCGCAGACCTGGTAGGACAACGAGATCGCCGAGTAGCGCACGCGCGTTTCGAAGACACCGCTGACAAAGCCCGCGATCACCGAATAGAAGCTCGCCATGCACACCACCGCCAGCGCGATGCCGAGCACGATGGCCGGCGCCTGGCGCGTCTGCACCAGCAGGAACATCGGATAGGGTGAAGCCATCGCCAGCAGCGCGGCCAGCTTGAGGAAGCGCGCGCCGCCAAGCTTCTCTGCCAGCCAGGCGGCCAGCGGCTGCGCCAGGAACTGGATGATGGCGACGGCGAACAGGCAGTCGAGGATCAGCGTCCTGGGCAGCGACAGGTATTGCGTGGTGTAGGCAATCATGAAGGTGTTGGTGAAGTACACCCCCGCAATGCCGATGGTATTGGCGCCGATGCACAGCAGCACCGGCACGCGGGCCGTGCGCCAGACCTCGGCAAGCGGCAGCCTGGCGGTCTTGCGCTGCGCCTGCACCTGCGCGAACTCGGGCGATTCATTCACGCCCAGCCGGATCGCCACGCCCACCAGCAGCAGCGCCGCGCTGGCCAGGAATGGCAGGCGCCAGCCCCAGTCCATGAACACCTCGTGCTCCATCGACGTGACCGCGCGGAAAGCCAGCAGCGACAGGATCAGGCCGGCCGGGCTGCCGAGCTGCGCGAACGAGGCGAAGAAGGTGCGGCGGCCCTTGGGGGCATGCTCGCCCGCCATCAGCACCGCGCCGCCCCATTCGCCGCCCACGGCGATGCCCTGCACCACGCGCAGCAGGACCAGCAGCACCGGCGCGATCGCGCCCGCAGTGGCGTAGGTCGGCAGCAGGCCGATGCCGATGGTGGCCACGCCCATCATCATGAGCGTGATCATCAGCGCCTGCTTGCGGCCGATGCGGTCGCCCCAGTGGCCGAACACGATGCCGCCGAGCGGACGGGCAAAGAAGCCGACCGCGAAGGTGCCGAATGACGCCAGCGTGCTCAGGAAGGGATCGCCGCCGGGAAAGAACAACGGGCCGAACACCAGCGCGGCGGCGGTGGCGTAGATGTAGAAGTCGTACCACTCGATCATGGTGCCGACAAAGGCGGCGGTGGCGGCGCGCACGGGCTGGCGCGTGCCGGAAGGGGACACTTGCATGGACTGGCTCCTCACTATGTTTGTGCCGCTGCATCAGGGGCAGCTGTGGGAGGAGTTATCGCGCGTTGACAAATATCAGTCAAATTTCTAATATTTATTTTTCATATAACTTCAATTTATACGTTGCGTGATGGAGCGTTCTGCCCTGGACCGGGCCCTGCTGACCGACCGGCTCGACTGGAACCTGCTGCGCACCTTCCTGACCATCGTCCACGAGCGCAGCCTGAGCCGCGCCGCGGTGCGGCTGCATATCACCCAGCCGGCGGTGAGCCTGGCCTTGCGCCGGCTCGAAGAGCATCTGGGACACACGCTGATCGAGCGGCGCGGCAGCAATTTCCGCCTGACCCGGGCCGGCGAAGAAGTGCTGCGCATCGCCACCGACGTCTATGGCAGCGTGGCGCGGCTGGGGGCTGAACTGGCGGAGCAGCAGGACGAAGTCAGCGGCCTGCTGCGGCTGCTGACCGTGAGCCGTATCCATTCAGGCGTCTATGACGAATGCCTGGCCGCGTTCCATCGGCAGCATCCGCGCGTCACGCTGCAGGTGGACGTGATGCGCAGCACCGAGATTGCGGACGCGCTCGCGCAGAAGGCTGGCGGCGTGGGCCTGAGCCTGTACCGGCAGCCGGGCCGGCAGTCGGGCGACGGGCTTGAGCACATGCTGTTCCTGCGCCAGCGCTATGCCATCTTCTGCGGGCGCCATCACCGGCTGTTCGGGCGCACCGGGCTGGCCATTGCCGACCTGCTGGCCGAGCACTTCGTCTCGTTCAGCAGCGACCAGCTTGGCGACGTGCTGGCGCCATTGGCCGTATTCCGCGACCAGCACGGCTTTTCCGGCCAGATCGTCGCGACCTCGCCCAGCCTCGATGAAATCCGGCGGCTGGTGTTCGCGGGCTATGGCATTGGCTGCCTGCCCGAACATATCGTTGCCGACGATGTCGCCCAGCAACGGCTGTGGCGCCTGCCGCCCGAAGAGGGCGTGGCCGATATCGACATGTACCTGCTGTGGAATCCGGAGCGGCGCCAGACGCCGGCCGAGGCCGCGTTCATCGAGCACTTCCGCCACTACGTGGCGCGCTATTCGCTGATGGAGCGGCTGGGGGAGTCAGTGAACGCGCCGCTGGCGGCGTTGCGCGCGCCGACGGCATGATGGACTACTGCCCGGTTCGCGTACCGGGCAATGGTGCAGAAGAACGCTTGTTGGGGCCTAGCCGTGCCGTCGCAGCGTATGCCGGCACAGCCCGGCGCGTTGCCGTTGTGCAGCGCAACGCCGGTAGCGCATCCGGTACGGATGGCTGCAGCGCCAGATGGCCCGCAAGACGGTAATGAACAGCAGCGCCGCCATGACGGCAGCAAGCAGGCCGATCGACATAACGGCCCTCCTCCCCAAAAACCGTCTGTCCGACCTCTGGGGTCAGATCAGCAGCGGTAATGCCTCTAGCACCAACACGGCAACCAGTGCGCCGATCAGGGCGCCCATGGTCCGGCAACTGATGCGCAGGTACTTGGCAGTCACCGGGATCGAACCCATGGCGATCACGCCTACCAGCGCCATCGGAATCAGGAATACAAGATCATGCGCGGTGAAGTGCATGGCGGTCTCCTGTCTCTCTTTTGTGATTCCAGTATAGGCAGTGTGTGCCCGATGCATGGCTGCGTGCATCGGGATTGTCCCGAACCCGGGAGATGCGGATGCCACCCAGGTACCGATGCGCGCACTTAGGACGGTTCAGGCGTTGCGCTGCGTACGCATGCCCCACGTTTTTCGCCATGCGAACCCCCGAAGCGGGAAACACGTGTCCTATGCTGATCAGAGACGCGGGGCCCCGTTCCCATTCAAGTCCAATGCCCCGCGGACCGAGAGAGACGGAGGTGGCTATGGAACTTCACATGCAATCGCACCACTACGTGCGGCGGCAGCCGGACTGGACCGCGGCAGCGGTCTCGGGGCTGGCGGCCGGGGCGTTGCTGCTGGTGCTGGAGCTGTTCTGGTCGTCGATGGTGTCGGGCGTGAACCCGTGGATCGCCACGCGCATGATCGCCGGGATCCTGATGGGCCAGGACGTGCTGCAGAGCGCAACGTTTACCGTCGGCACGGTGGCCGCGGCGCTGGTGATCCATTTCGTGCTGGGCGCCGTGCTGGGCATGATCCTGGCGGCCATCATCGCGCCATTCACGCTGGATTCGAGCCTGGGCATGGCAATGCTGGCGGGCGCCGTGTTTGGCATGGTAGTGTACTTCTTCAATTTCTATGTGATGACGTTGGCCTTCCACTGGTTTGTCGAGGTGCGCGGGTGGCATACCTTCATCGGGCATCTGATCTTCGGGATGGCCGCGGCGGCATGCTACTGGAAGCTGGAGAGCAAGGACGTATCGCACTGACAGCGCTTCGGGGCAGGGCGCGGCGAGCGCCGGCTCATGGCGGTTGCGTTGCGCGCGCCAGCCTTTGGGCGGGTACGCGCGCAAGACCTGCGGCGGCCGGAACCAGGGGTTCCCGCCGCCGCTTTTTCTCGCGCTGCGCGCTTGTGCAGTGCGACACCAATGCATTGGCATGTCGCCTTGCAGTGACCTGACGGCATGCACTAGTCTTATGTCTACCTGCGTGACTTGCGCATCCCTCGCCGCGCGCGAGGAGGAGGGTGGATATGGCGTTGGCCATCGCACTCGTAGTCATGGTCGTCGGTTCGGTGCTCTTCCATTTCATGAGCCCGTGGTGGGCGACCCCGCTGGCGTCCAACTGGCAGCAGATGGACGACACGCTGACCATTACCCTGGTCATCACCGGCATTTTCTTCATCGGCATCAACCTGTTTGTCGGCTACATCGTCTGGCGCTTCCGGCATGAGGCGCCGCATCCCAATGGCGGCACCGGCCACCGCGCGTCCTACCACCCGGAGAACAGCAAGCTCGAACTGTGGCTGATCGGCGGCACCACGCTGGGCGTGGTGCTGCTGCTGGCGCCGGGCCTGTTCGTCTACGCCGACTACGTGCGCCCGCCGCGCGAAGCGATGGTGATGGAAGTGGTGGGGCAGCAGTGGTCCTGGGCCTTCCGCTTTCCCGGCAAGAGCGGCCAGCTGGGTGCTTCCGATGCGCGCTTTGTCACCGGTGCGAATCCGCTCGGGCTGGACCCCGACGATCCGCGTGGCCTGGACAATATCGTGATCGTCGGACCGGAGGTGCACCTGCCGCTGAACAAGCCGGTCAAAGTGCTGTTGCGCTCCAAGGACGTGCTGCATGACTTCTACGTGCCGCCGTTCCGCGCGCGCATGAACATGGTGCCGGGCATGGTGACGTCGTTCTGGTTCACGCCGACGCAGGCGGGGCGCTTCGATATCCTGTGCGCGCAGCTGTGCGGCGTGGGGCACTACAACATGCGCGGCACGGTGGTGGTGGAAGAACCGGCTGCGTACGAGGCATGGCTGGCCAGGCAGCAGACCTTTGCCATGACGCTGGCGAAGGCCGCGGCACCGCCGGCGGCAATGGCCGCTGCCGCACCCGGCGCCGCGGGCGACGCCGGCACCGTCGAGAAGGGACGCGCGCTGGCGCAGAGCAAGGGCTGCGTCGGCTGCCACAGCATCGACGGCAATCCGGGCGTGGGGCCGACCTGGAAGGGCCTGTACGGCAAGACCGAGACCTTTGTCGACGGCAGCAGCGCCAAGGTGGACGATGCCTTCCTGCACAAGGAGATCACCGACCCCAATGCGCGGCTGGTCAAGGGCTTCGGCCCGGTGATGCCGAAGTTGCCGATGAGCGAGGATGAGGTCGCGGCACTGACCGCCTATATCAAGTCGGCCGGCAGCGGCGCGGCGGAAGCCGGCACGGTGGCGCCGGTGGCGCCCGCGGACGTGCCCGCCGGCCCGGCTGCCGTGACCAGCGCCGCCACCACGGCAACCGCTGGCTCTGGGGCGCCCGCTGCCACGCCCGGGGCCGCGTCCGGCACCTATACGACTTCGACGGCCGTGGCCGTGCCGCCCTCGGCGGCACCCGCGCCCGCCAGGAAGTGAGGAGACCCGCATGGCTTACGCCGACGATGCCGCCCATCACGCGCCGCAGAGCTTCTGGACCCGCTATGTCTGGAGCCAGGACCACAAGGTGATCGCCGTGCAGTACACCATCGTGGCGATCGTGGTGGGCCTGGTGGGCGTGGCGCTGTCCAACCTGATGCGCATGCAGCTTGGCTTCCCGGGGCGCTTCGAGTTCATCGACGCCAACCGCTACTACCAGTTCGTCACCATGCACGGCATGATCATGGTGATCTACCTGCTGACGGCGCTGTTCCTGGGCGGCTTCGGCAACTACCTGATCCCGCTGATGGTGGGGGCGCGCGACATGGTGTTCCCCTTCCTCAACATGCTCAGCTTCTGGGTCTACCTGCTGTCGGTGATCGTGCTGCTGGCCAGCTTCTTCGTGCCCGGAGGGCCCACCGGCGCGGGCTGGACGCTATACCCGCCGCAGGCCATCCTGCCCGGCACCCCAGGCCATGACTGGGGCATCATCCTGATGCTGGTGTCGCTGGCGATCTTTATCGTCGCGGCCACCATGGGCGGCCTCAACTACGTCACCACCGTGCTGCAGGCGCGCACGGAAGGAATGACGCTGCTGCGCATGCCGCTGTCGGTATGGGGCATCTTCATGGCCACCATCCTGGCGCTGCTGGCGTTCCCGGCGCTGTTCGTGTCGGCGGTGATGATGCTGCTGGACAAGACCCTCGGCACCAGCTTCTTCATGCCGGCGATGGTGTCGATGGGGCAGCAGCTGCAGTACAAGGGCGGCAGCCCCCTGCTGTTCCAGCACCTGTTCTGGTTCTTCGGCCACCCCGAGGTGTATATCGTCGCGCTGCCGGCCTTCGGCATCGTCTCGGACCTGGTCAGCGTGCATTCGCGCAAGAGCATCTTCGGCTACCGCACCATGGTGTGGGCAATCCTGGCGATCGGGGTGCTATCGGTGGTGGTGTGGGCCCACCACATGTTCGTCAGCGGCATGAACCCGTACTTCGGCTTCTTCTTTGCCACCACCACGCTGATCATCGCCATCCCCACCGCGATCAAGGTCTACAACTGGGTCATCACGCTATGGCGCGGCGATATCCATTTCACCGTGCCGATGCTGTTCGCGATCGCCTTCATCAGCACCTTCGTCATCGGCGGCCTGACCGGGCTGTTCCTGGGCAATGTCAGCGTGGATATCCCGCTGTCCAACACCTACTTCGTGGTGGCGCACTTCCATATGGTGATGGGCGTGTCGCCGATCCTGGTGGTGTTCGGCGGCCTCTACCACTGGTACCCGAAGGTCACTGGCCGGATGCTGGACGACAGCATGGGCCGGATCCATTTCTGGGTCACCTTCGTCGGCACCTACGCCATCTTCTTCCCGATGCACTACCTGGGCGTGCTGGGCATGCCGCGCCGCTACTACGCCTACGAGAACTACGCCTTTATCCCGGAGTCGGCGCATGTGATGAACATGTACATCTCGGTGGCCGCCTTCATCGTCGCCACGGCGCAGCTGCTCTTTGTCTTCAACCTGGTGTGGAGCCTGTGGCATGGCCGCAAGGCCGACGCCAACCCGTGGCGCGCGGCCTCGCTGGAATGGCAGACGCCGCAGACGCCGCCCGCGCACGGCAACTGGGGGCCGCACCTGCCGGTGGTGTACCGCTGGGCCTATGCCTACAGCGTGCCGGGCGCGCGCGAGGACTTTATCGCGCAGAACGCGCCGCCGGAAGAGGGCGGGGCCGAGCCTGAACCGCATGCCAGCCGCGGAGCCGTCGCATGAACGCCGAAGCCCTGTACAAGGTCAGCCGCGACGATTTCGGCGGCAGCCCGTCCGACGAGAATGCCGCCAACCACCGGCCGCAAGGGCGCGCCCCCGCGAGCATCGGCCTGTGGGTGTTCATGGGCGTGGTGACCTCGCTGTTTGCGCTGTTCCTGACCGCCTATGCGCTGCGCATGGACAGCCCGGACTGGCACCGCATCGGGCTGCCCTGGCAGGTGTGGCTGTCCACCGCGCTGCTGGGCGCCGGCAGCGTGGCGATGGCGGTGTCGTCGCGCGCCGCGGGCCGGGGCGAGATGGCCGTGGCCAGGCAGGCGCTGCGCCTGGGCGGTCTGGGCGCGGCCGGCTTCGTCGCCTCGCAGCTGTGGGCCTGGCAGGCACTGGGCGCGATGCAGGTGATGCCTGCCGGCAACCCGGCCGGCAGCTTCTTCTACCTGCTGACCGCGATGCACGGCCTGCACGTGCTGGGCGGCCTGGCCGGCTGGGGCTTTGCCATGTCGTCGCGCGGCAGCGGCGAGGCCGCGGTGCTGCGCATGCGGCTGTGCGCGCGCTACTGGCATTTCCTGCTGGCGGTATGGGTGGTGCTGCTGGCGGCGCTGGGGTGGCTTACGCCCGAACTGGTGCGCTATATCTGCGGCACGGCCTAGCGGCGGCGGCAGCAAGGAGGACCGGCATGTCAACGCAACTGTCTTCACCATCGAGCCCACCCGGCGTGGCGCCCGCGCCCCCGGTGGGCGGCGTGCGCGGCCTGCTGGCCGACTGGTCGTCGGACCAGCAGGCCTTCAAGGTGTCGTGGGGCAAGGCCATGATGTGGATCTTCCTGCTGTCCGACACCTTCGTCTTCAGCTGCTTCCTGACCGGCTACATGACCGTGCGCATGTCGACCACGGTGCCGTGGCCCAACCCCAGCGAGGTGTTCGCGCTGCACGTGGGTGGCGCCGACATTCCGTTGCTGCTGATCGCCATCATGACCTTCGTGCTGATCACCAGCAGCGGCACCATGGCGATGGCGGTCAACTTTGCCTACCGGCGCGCGCGCCGCGAGTGCGCGCTGCTGATGTTCGTCACCGCGCTGTTCGGCGTCATGTTCGTCGGCATGCAGGCCTTCGAATGGACCAAGCTGATCGTGGACGAGGGCGTGCGCCCGTGGACCAACCCGATGGGGGCGGCGCAGTTCGGCTCGACCTTCTTCATGATCACGGGCTTCCACGGGCTGCATGTGTCGTGCGGCGTGGTGTACCTGCTGATCGTGGCCACGCGCGTGCTGCGCGGACGCTACGAGGCCACCGGCAACTACCAGATCGTGGAGATCGCGGGCCTGTACTGGCACTTCGTCGACCTGGTCTGGGTGTTTATCTTTGCGTTGTTCTATCTCTGGTGACGGCCATGGCATCGAATCCGGCAACTCCCGCAACCCCGGTGACGCCAGCGCATGGCTCCGGCAACGATGCCGGGCATGCCGCGCACTCCGGCCAGCAGCATCCTATCGGGCTGTACCTGAAGATCTGGCTGCTGCTGTTCGTTCTGTCGACGCTGTCGTACCTGGTCGACTATTTCCATGTCACCGGCTACCTGCGCTGGACGCTGATCCTGGTGTTCATGGGGCTGAAGGCGGGGCTGATCGTGGCAGTGTTCATGCACATGGCATGGGAGCGCATGGCGCTGATCTGCGCCATCCTGGTACCGCCGCTGTGCCTGCTGGTGCTGGTCTGGCTGATGGCGGAAGAAGCGAATCATACGTTCCTGACGCGCGGTATCTTCTTCCGCTGACGGGGAGGCGCCGCCGGCCCCGGGGAGGGAGCCGGCGGCAAGCCGCCTTGCACCGCGCCCGGGCGCTCAGGCCTGGGTGATGAACTTGGTTACCAGGTAGCCATCGAAGGTCTCCTGGCCGCCTTCGCTGCCGATGCCCGAATCCTTGATGCCCCCGAACGGGGTCTCGGCCAGCGCCATGCCGAAGTGGTTGATGTTGACCATGCCGGCTTCCAGGCCGTTGGATACTTCGGTCGCGGTCTTCAGCGAGTTGGTGAACACATACGAGGCCAGGCCAAAGGGCAGGCTGTTGGCGCGGCGCAGCACCTCGGCCGTGTCCTTGAAGCGCGTCACGGGCGCCACCGGGCCGAACGGCTCGTCGGTCATCAGACGCGAGTCGTCGGGCAGGTCGGTGACCACGGTGGGCGCGAAGAAATAGCCCTTGTCCCCCAGGCGCGAGCCGCCTGCCACCACCTTGCCGCCACGCTGGCTGGCATCGTCCAGGAACTGCTCCATTGACAGCACGCGGCGCTCATGCGCCAGCGGCCCCATCTGGGTGCCGTCCTCCAGGCCGTTGCCGACCTTGATCGAGCCGATCACCTCGGTAAAGCGCGCCAGGAAGCGGTCATAGGCTTTCTCCTGGACATAGAAGCGCGTCGGCGACACGCATACCTGGCCGGCATTGCGCAGCTTGAAGCGCGCCAGCATCTCGGCGGCGGGGTCGATGTCGGCGTCGTCGAACACCAGCACCGGCGAATGGCCGCCCAGCTCCATGGTCACGCGCTTCATATGCGCGCCGGCCAGCGCCGCCAGCTGCTTGCCCACCGGCACCGAGCCGGTGAATGAAATCTTGCGCACGATCGGCGATTCGATCAGGTAGGTCGAGACCTCGCTGGGCACGCCCCAGACGATGTTGAGCACGCCCGGGGGCAGGCCCGCATCATGGAACAGCTGCGCCAGCGCCACCACCGCGCTGGGCGAGTCTTCCGGCCCCTTCAGGATCAGCGTGCAGCCCGCGCCCAGCGCCGACACGATCTTGCGGATGGCCTGGTTGAACGGGAAGTTCCACGGCGTGAAGGCGGCGCACACGCCGATCGGCTCGCGCACCACGATCTGGCGCACATTGGGCTGGCGCGGCGGGATCACGCGGCCGTAGATGCGGCGGCATTCCTCGGCATGCCAGTCGGCGTGCTCGGCGCAGACCATCACTTCGCCGACGGCTTCGGCCAGCGGCTTGCCCTGGTCCAGCGTGATATTGCGGCCGATCTCCTTGGCGCGCTCGCGGGTGAGCTCGCCCACGCGGCGCAGGATCCTGGCGCGCTCCAGCGGCGAGGTCTTCTTCCAGGTTTCAAAGGCGCGCTGCGCGGCGGCCAGCGCGCGGTCCAGGTCGGCGCGGCTGGCGTGCGGCAGCTTGCCCAGCACTTCCTGCGTGGCCGGGTTGATGACATCCTGCTCGCGCCGGTCGCCTCCCTTGATGAATTCTCCGTCGATATAGAGGGCGAGATCCTGGTACATGTGTGTTCTCCTGGTGGGCGGTGAAACCGCAAGCTTAACCCGGCGGCCGCGTTCATGCAGCGCGCCGGGTGTGTTCCCAGGAGGAATGTGCGGGAATGTCCCCGCGGCCGGTTCAGCCGATGTCAGGCGGCATCGCGCGTGCGCGCCACCGGCACGACTTCAGCCCCGGTGCGGGTGGCTTCCACCACCAGGATCACGAGCAGCGTGATCAGCGTCAGGCCGAACACCGCATAGCCGATGCTGTCGCCCTCGATGGCGAACAGGCTGGGCGCGTAGGTCGGGCTGGTGCAGATCATGGTGCCCGCAGACATGCCGGTGTAGTGCATGCCGCAGACGGCGACGCCCATGACCACTGCAGCTGCCAGCTGCTTGCCGCGGGTCTTCACCGTGGTGGCCAGCCACAGCGCCACCACCGACACCACCACGGCGATCACCACCGACAGCCCGATGATGGCCAGGTCCCAGTCGAAGCGGGTGTTGGAGCGGATCGCGGCCATGCCGGTGTAGTGCATCGCCACCACGCCCAGCCCGGTCAGCACGCCGCCCTTGATCACGTTGTCGGTACGGCTGCCGCGCGGGCGCGAGGCGATCGCCAGTCCGGCGCCGGCCAGCACCATCACGACCACCAGCGAAGCCAGCGTCATGAACAGTCCGAACTCGCGGTGCGTCGGGGTCTGGTAGGCCACCATGCCGATGAAATGCATCGACCAGACCGCGCCGCCGCCCAGCGCCACGCTGGCGCACAACAGCCGGTCCACGTCCAGGCGGCCGTCGGGCATGCGCACGCGCCGCGACCAGCGCAGGCCCACGTAGGCGCCGCAGACAGAGATCAGGAACGACAGGCCCACCATCGGCCAGTCATAGGCAAACGGCACCAGGGCGCCGGAAACAGGCTGGAAACCGACAAACATGACCCCACCTCCTCGTTTTGACTGCGACTGAAGGGCGCACGCGCATGCCGGGCATTGCTTCCGGCAGCCGGCCTAGGACGCGGTGGTCCCGTGCCGAGTATGCAGGGGGCCGCAACCGGAGGGGAATAACTCATTCAGGTAAAAAGCACGGCGCCGTGCCGGCCGTGTGTCCTTGTAGCTGCCTCCGGGCAGGAATAGACTGGCCGGATTTCCCCATGCGCGACGCCTCATGAAGCCAGACGCCAGACTGACCACCGGCCCGATCGGCCGCACCCTGCTGCTGTTCTCGCTGCCGGTGCTCGGCAGCAACATCCTGCAGTCGCTGAACGCCTCGATCAATTCGGTCTGGGTCGGCCGCTTCCTGGGCGAGGCCGCGCTGACGGCAACCTCCAACGCCAACATCATTCTGTTCTTCCTGCTGGGCGTGGTGTTCGGTATCAGCATGGCCAACACCATCATGATCGGACAGGCCGTGGGCGCGCGCGACCTGGACGAGGCGCGTCGCGTGGTCGGCACCAGCACCACCTTCTTTGTCGGGCTGTCGGTGCTGGCCTCGGCGCTGGGCTATTTCTATACGCCGGCCATCCTCGCGGCGATGCACACGCCGGAAGACGCCGCGCCGCTGGCGGTGAGCTACCTGCGCATCATCTTCCTGGCGCTGCCATTCATGTACTTCTACAACTTCGTGATGATGACGCTGCGCGGCGCGGGCGATTCGCGCACGCCGTTCTGGTTCATGCTGTTGTCGGTGGTGCTGGACGTGGCGCTCAACCCGGTGCTGATCTTCGGTATGGGCCCGGTCCCGCCGCTGGGTATCGCGGGCTCGGCGCTGGCCACGCTGATGGCACAACTGGCGAGCCTGGCGGCGATGATGGTGCTGCTGTACCGGCGCCACCATTTCCTGCTGCTGCACCGTGGCCAGCTTGCACTGCTGCGGCCTGATCCGGCAATCCTGCGGGCACTGGTGGTCAAGGGCTTGCCGATGGGCCTGCAGATGGTGGTGATCTCGTCGTCGGCGATCGTGATGATGGCGCTGGTCAATGCCTATGGCTCGCAGACCACCGCCGCCTACGGCGTGGCCTCGCAGCTGTGGACCTATGTGCAGATGCCCGCGCTGGCGGTAGGCGCGAGCGTGTCATCGATGGTGGCGCAGAACGTCGGCGCCGGACTGTGGCAGCGGGTGTCGCGCATCACGCGCGTGGGGCTGCTGATCAATGTGGTGATGACCGGTGCGCTGGTCGCGCTGATCTATCTGTTCAACCGGCATCCGCTGGGGCTGTTCCTGGGCACTGACGGCGTCGCCATCGGCATCGCGCAGCATATCAACGTGGTGGTGCTGTGGTCGTTCATCCTGTTTGGCTTCACCATCGTCATCTTCGGCACGGTGCGCGCCACCGGCGCGGTGATGGCGCCGCTGGTGATCCTGTTCCTGTCGATGTGGGTGATCCGGCTGCCGTTCGCGTGGTTGCTGGGACCGCGCATCGGCGCCGAGGCGATCTGGTGGAGCTTTCCGCTGGGCTCGGTGGTGTCGCTGGTGCTGGCGGCCGGCTACTACCGCTTCGGCAACTGGCGCCGCAGCCATATCCTGCCCACCGTGCCGCACCCGGCGCAAGCCGTGGGGCAGGCGCCCGATACCAGCATGGGAACGCCCTGCGAAGACGCGGGCGAGGTCGTCGAGGAGACCGCCTCTGCAACGCCCGAGCCCGCAGTCGTGCGCTGAGCTGCAGCGGCCCGCGATCGTGCCGCCGGCTTTGAAAGCCATTCGAAAGATCGGTGTGTCATCGTGTCATCGCTGGCACTCCCTCCCAGCGCACGCGTCGCCTGCCTGGCCAGAGCAGGCGCGCATCCTTCCGGCCGCGCCTTGCCTTGATGCAAGTGCGCGTGCCGTCTTGTTCGCCTGACATTCCCGTCGACTTTTCTTCCGGATTCTTCACCAAGAGATACATCACGTTGTGATGTATTTTTTTCGTAAATAGGCTGGATTTGCCCTTGTTTCCAAGGGGTATCGGTGAATACCCCTAAACCAAGACAAATGAAAGGCACCTGAAAGATCACGTCTCTAAGGTTCGGGTCAACCGTCGGGGAGCATGCGCGCCGCATGCCTTGCCGCTCGAGCCAGTGCGTCCCCGGCATGGCATTTCGTGAACTTTGAGGAGAATCGTTTTGCGCATACGCAGCCAAAAGGACTTTGCCTCCGGCCTGATGTTCGTTCTGGTCGGTCTGGGCTTTTCCTGGGTCGCTCGCGGCTATTCCATGGGAACGGCCGCGAAGATGGGACCCGGATATTTTCCATTCCTGCTGGGACTGGTGCTGGCAGTGCTGGGGGCGGTGGTGCTGCTGTCCTCGCTGTCGCCCAAGGGCGAGGAAGACCATCTGGCGCGCTGGGACCTGAAGACGCTGCTGTGGATCCTCGGTTCGGTGGTGCTGTTCGGCCTGCTGCTCAAGCCGCTGGGCATGGTGCTGTCGGTGTTCGTGCTGGTGATGGTGTCGTCGATGGCCAGCCATGAATTCAGCTGGAAGGGCGCGCTGCTCAACGCCGTGGTGCTGGTGCTGATCAGCCTTGGCGCATTCGTCTACGGCATCAACCTGCAGATGCCGGTGTGGCCGGCCTTTATCACCGGTTAAGGAGCGCCGACCATGGAATTGTTTGATCACCTTGCGCTGGGCTTTTCCACGGCCCTGTCGCTGCAGAACCTGGCCTACGCCTTCCTGGGCTGCGTGCTGGGTACCCTGATCGGCGTGCTGCCGGGCCTGGGGCCGCTGGCCACCATCGCCATGCTGCTGCCGATCACCTACACGCTGCCGCCGGTGGCCGCGCTGATCATGCTGGCCGGCATCTACTACGGCGCCCAGTACGGCGGTTCGACCACCGCCATCCTGGTCAACCTGCCTGGCGAATCGTCATCGGTGGTGACCACCATCGACGGCTACCAGATGGCAAGGCGAGGACGAGCGGGGGTGGCGCTGGCCACCGCCGGCCTGGGCTCGTTCTTTGCCGGCTGCGTGGCCACCCTGATCCTGGCAGCCTTTGCCACGCCGCTGTCTGAACTGGCGTTCAAGTTCGGCCCTGCCGAATACTTCTCGCTGATGGTGCTGGGCCTGATCGGCGCCGTGGTGCTGGCCTCGGGGTCGCTGCCCAAGGCGATCTCGATGATCGTGCTGGGGCTGTTGCTGGGCCTGATCGGCACCGACGTGAACTCGGGCGCGGCGCGCTTCTCATTCGATGTGCCGGAACTGACCGATGGCATCGACTTCGTGGCGCTGGCCATGGGCATGTTCGGCTTTGCCGAGATCATCGCCAACCTGGAGCAGAAGGAAGCGCGCGAGACCTTCACCAACCGCGTGACCAACCTGTTCCCGACCAGGGAAGACTTCAGGCGCATGATCCCGGCTGTGCTGCGCGGCACCGCGCTGGGCTCCGCGCTTGGCATCCTGCCCGGTGGTGGCGCGGCGCTGGCCTCGTTCGCGGCGTACTCGCTGGAGAAGAAGACCTCCAAGTACGCACATGAATTCGGCAAGGGCGCGATCGAAGGCGTGGCAGGTCCGGAGTCTGCCAACAACGCCGCGGCACAAACCTCGTTCATCCCGCTGCTGACGCTGGGCATTCCGCCCAACGCGGTGATGGCGCTGATGGTGGGTGCGATGACCATCCACAACATCCAGCCCGGCCCGCAGGTGATGACCAGCAACCCGGCGCTGTTCTGGGGCCTGATCGCCTCGATGTGGATCGGCAACCTGATGCTGATCATCCTGAACCTGCCGATGATCGGCATCTGGGTGAAGCTGCTGACCGTGCCGTACCGCTTCCTGTACCCGGCGATCCTGGTGTTCTGCGGCATTGGCGTGTACTCAGTCAACAACCAGACCTTCGACGTGTTCATGGCCGCCGGCTTTGGCATCATCGGCTACCTGTTCCTGAAGCTGCGCTGCGAACCCGCTCCGCTGCTGCTGGGCTTCGTGCTGGGGCCGATGATGGAAGAGAACTTCCGCCGCACGCTGCTGCTGTCGCGTGGTGACTTCACCGTGTTCGTGACCCGGCCGCTGTCGGTCGGACTGCTGATCGCAGCCGCTGCCCTGGTTGCAGTAGTGGCGCTGCCGTCGATCAAGGCCAAGCGCGAAGAAGCGTTCCAGGAAGAATAGCGCCACGCGCGCTCCCCGGAAGGGCGCCGGCCTGTTTGATGCCGGCCGGCGCACGCAACGCAAGCAAACGGGGTGCCTTCGCGCACCCCGTTTGCTTTCGCGGGCCGATCGCGTATCCGCCCGCCATCAAGACCAGAGAGCGCCCGACTGCGGCAGCAGTCATGGGCTGCGCATGATGATCAGGATTCCCGCACCATCGGGTGCGCCGACAGCGCCCATGAAACCGCCCATCTTTGACCGGCTTTTCTCACGCATCCATGTGCTCAAGCTTGTGCAGTCGAGCCCGTCCACGGTCCTGAGCCTGGTCGACCGGCTGCGCGAGCGCGGCATCGACAAGAATATCCGCTCGTTGCGGCCGATCCTGCGCAGCCTGATGATGGCGCGGGCCATTACTGCCGAGCTGGTTGAAGGCTGTGGCCGCGTCTATTGCATCACCGAGCAGGGGCGGGCGGAGCTGGAGGCTTATATGTCGCACCTGGCGGTGCTGAAGGCGGAGCTGGAGCCGGGGGCAGAAGAGTAGGGGCAGTCAGCTGCCACCCGTCAGACAAAAAAGGCCGGCCCATCGGACCGGCCTTCTGCATGCTGCCCGCCTGCCGCAGGCAGCTGCAAGCACGCTGTTACTGCGTTACGAGTTCAAGACCAGCTTGCGACTCATCATCGCCGCGTGCCACCAGCACCTTGATCTTGTTCGGCGTCAGGCCGGCAATGCCATCCACCGGGATCGTGGTGATCAGCCAGTCAGCGTTGTTGGCCAGGGTCAGTGCGCCGGAATCGAAGATCACGGTCTTGGTCCCCGCGGTGGTGATGCGCAGGCGGTAGGTGGTGTTGCCATCCACGTCGATCGAGTCGGTGCCCGAGGCTGGCACAGCCTGCTTGTAGCCCACGTTGGCGAAGGTCGGGCCCACCGAGTTCAGGTCGATGGCCGGCAAGGTCAGGTAGATGTCAATGTTCTGCGCATTGAACGAGGCGTTCAGGCTGCGCACGCGTGCCTTGTGCGACAGCAGGCCCTTCTCGAACGGATCGTCGATCGTCAGCGTTTCAGCGGAGCTCGCACCCGGCAGCGCGACCACGGTGTATTTGTGGCCGGTGGCGGCGGTCAGGGTGGCGCGGCCCAGTTCCGTCTGCGTGCCAGCCGTGTTGAAGGAGATCAGCTGGTTGCCGGTTTCGACATTGAAGTAGGTCGAGACGAACTTGTAAGGCTTGTTCACGAAGCTGGTCAGGGTGCCGTTCTGCAGCACGTCGACGTTCGGGCCGCCGGTGATGGCGTGGATCACGCGGATCGTCGGCTTGCTCAGCCCGATGCGGTCGTCGATGCCGTCATCACCGCCGCCGCAGGCAGTCAGGACTGCAGTGGCAGCTAACGCGAGGCCGATAAACAGGGTCTTGGATCGGAACATGGGTCACCTCTTGCTGTTGGAGGAGTCAGAGACGATCTGGCCCATGCCCGCGCGGGGGCGCGCCGGTCGCGTGGCCAGTTGGCTGTCTGTTGTTGCAGGCGCAGCGATTGCACCTGTCGTGATGCAACGATAGGTATCAACCCAGGGGCGAGACAGGCGCGGGGCTCCGAATCGCATGTCGGACAATTCCGACAAGCGGTGACGCGTGCGTGCGTGGCGGGGCCGGCCAGGCCCGCAGGTGCGGGGCCTGGCGGGACGTTGGCCGGGCTGGTGGCCCGGTTGGCCGGTGGCCGCCAGTGTGTAACTGGTTGTTGCGGCTGTGCTGCTGCAGTGACTCAGCCTTGCGCCATCATCACCTGGTTGCGGCCATTGCGCTTGGCCTGGTAGAGGCCTGCATCAGCGGCTTCCACTACCTGGTTCGGCGCCTGGTCAGGCTGGGGCACCAGCACGGCGCCGCCGATGCTGACGGTGACGCAGTCGGCGGTGGGGGAGCCGCCGTGGGCAATGGCCAGCCCCTGCACTGCGCGCCGCACCTTTTCGGCCAGCAGCCGCACGCCGCCTGGCGAGGTCGCCGGCAGCACCATGGCGAATTCCTCTCCGCCAAAACGCGCGGGCAGGTCGGTGGGGCGCACGCAATTGTCGCGGATCACAGCGGCCACGCGGCGCAGCACCTCGTCTCCGGCGACGTGGCCGTAGGTGTCGTTGTAGGCCTTGAACGCGTCGACGTCGATCATCAGCAGCGCCACCTGGGTTTGCTCGCGCAGCGCGCGGCGCCATTCCGCGCCGAGGTATTCATCGAAATAGCGCCGGTTGGACAAGCCGGTCAGGCCGTCTGAATTGGTCAGCCGCTGCAGCTCCAGGTTGGTTTCCAGCAGTTGTTGCTGGCTTTGCCGCAGCGCGCGATAGGCTTCGTCGCGCTGCAGCTGGTTCAGGTAGGAGCGCGAGTGGTAGCGGATGCGCGCAATCAGCTCGATGCTGTCGGGCAGCTTGACCAGGTAGTCGTTGGCGCCGGCGGCAAACGCCGCGCCCTTGGTCGCGGCATCTTCCTTGGTCGAAAGCACGATGATGGGGATGTCGCGCGTGGCGGGGTTCTCGCGATAGCGCTGCACCAGCGTCAGGCCGTCCACGCCCGGCATCACCAGGTCCTGCAGGATCACGGTGGGCTTGGTCCGCTGCGCCACCGCCACGGCCTCGTCGGGCTGCGCGCAGTAGTGGAAGTCGATGTCGGCTTCGGTGGAGAGCGCGCGGCGCACCGCTTCGCCGACCATGGCCTGGTCGTCCACCAGCAGCACCATGGCAAGGTAGTCCTTGTCGGCCGCAGGCGCTGCGGGTCGGTTGGGTAATTCGGGTTGCATGTTCAGTTCCTGGGTGTCACGGTCCCGGTGCCGGCCGCGACGTATTGCATCGGGTCAAAGCGGCACGGTGCCGCCGCATGCCTGCACCAGCCGCGGCGCAATGCGCGGCAGCGGCAGGATCTCCGCGGCCGCGCCCATGGCTGCGGCGGCCTTGGGCATGCCGTACACGGCGCTGGTGGCGCGGTCCTGGGCGATGGTCAGGAAGCCGCGCTCGCGCATCGCCTTCAGCCCCAGCGCGCCGTCGCGGCCCATGCCGGTGAGCAGCACGCCGATCACGTCGCCGCGCCAGTGCTCCACCACGCTTTCAAAGAACACATCGATGGAGGGGCGGTACAGGTAGTCGCAGGGCTGTTCGGAGTAGGCCATGCGCGTGGGACTGGCCAGGCGCAGGTGGTCGTTGGTGCCGGCCAGCAGCACCGTGCCGGCCTGGGGCGCGTCGCCGGCGCGGGCAATGCGCACCGGCAGCTTGCACTGTCCGTCGAGCCAGTCGGCCATGCCGGCGGCAAAGGCTTCGTCCACATGCTGCACGGTGACCACCGCGGCGCCGAAGTCCGCCGGCAGCGCGCCCAGCAGCGTGGCCAGCGCGGCCGGGCCGCCGGCCGAGGCGCCGATCGCCACCAGCCGTGGTGCGGCCACTGCGCGCGGCGCTGCCGTCAGCCTATGCTGCGGGGCCACGCGGCCGGCCAGCAGGCGGCCGATATTGCGCAGCTTGCGCAGCAGCGGCCCGGCGGCAAGCTGGGCGTCGGGCTCGACCAGCGTGGGGGTGTCGACCGCGTCGATGGCGCCGTGGCCCATTGCGTCGAACACCTGCGAGGCATTGCGGCCCAGGTCCATGGTCACCACCACGATGGCGCAGGGGGTGGCGGACATGATGCGCCGGGTCGCCTCGACGCCGTCCATGACCGGCATCAGCAGGTCCATCAGGATCAGGTCCGGGGTCTGGCGCGCGGCCATCTGCACCGCCTGTTCGCCGTCGCCGGCGACCCAGGCGATCTCGAACGACGGATCCAGCGCAAGCGCGCGGCGCAGCGCGGCTACCGCAAGCGCCGAGTCATTGACGATGCCGATCTTCATGGGCGTGCCTCGCCGATCAGGTCATGGACCGCGTCGAGCAACGCGGCGTCGTGGAAACTGCCCTTGGCCAGATAATAGTCCGCGCCGGCCTCGAGCCCGCGCTGGCGGTCCTGTTCGCGGTCCTTGTACGACACCACCATCACCGGCAGCTGCCGCAGCGCGGCGTCCTGCCGGATCCGGCGCACCAGCTCGATGCCGTCCATGCGCGGCATGTCGATATCGGTGATGACCAGGTCGAAGGGCTCGGCGCGCAGCACATTCCAGCCGTCCATGCCGTCGACCGCCACCGCCACGTCATAGCCGCGCCCGGCCAGCAGCTTGCGCTGCAGCTCGCGCACGGTGAGCGAGTCGTCCACCACCAGCACGCGCCGCGCGCGCGCCTGGACGCTGGCCACGGCCGCCTGCCGCACGCCTTCGATGCGGCCCTCGGAGACCAGCTTCTCGACCGAGCGGATCACGTCCTCGACATCGAAGATCAGCACCGGCGTGCCGTCGTCGGTGAGGCTGCCGGCGGCGATGTCGCGGACCTTGCCCAGTGCCGCCGGCAGCGGCTGCACCACCAGCAGGCGCTCGCCCAGCATGCGGTCGACGGCAATGCCATAGATGCGCTCGGCCTCGCCGATGACCACCACTGGCACTTGCGCGTGCGCATTGGCAGCGTCAGCCTCGGGGCGTTGCAGCACCTGCGCCGCGCTGACCAGCCCGATGGCGCGGCCTTCGTGGCGGAAATGCTGGTGCCCTTCGGTCTGCTCGATCTCGCTGCGCGCCACCGAGGCCGCGCGCAGCACGCGGCCCAGCGGGAAGGCATAGGCTTCGCCCGCGACCTCCACCAGCAGAGCGCGCACCACCGACAGCGTCAGTGGCAACTCCATCCGGAAGTGCAGGCCCTGGCCCGGCTGCTGCGTCAGGCGCAGGCTGCCACGCACGCGGCGCACCATCTCCTGCACGGCATCGAGGCCCACGCCGCGGCCGGAGACCTCGGAGACCGAGTCGCGCATGCTGAAGCCCGGCAGCAGCAGGAAGTCGAGCAGCTCTGCCTGCGACAGCCGTGCCGCGGTCTCTGCGGACGCCAGCCGCCGCCGCACGATGGCGTCGCGCAGGGCTTCCAGGTCGACGCCGGCGCCGTCGTCGAAGATTTCGATCACCAGGCGGCCCGCGTTGTGGCGCGCCTGCAGCGTGACGCGGCCTTCCGCCGGCTTGCCCTGCGCCGCGCGCACCTCGGGCGCTTCGATGCCGTGGTCCACCGCGTTGCGCAGCAGGTGCGCCAGCGGCGCGTCCAGTGCTTCCAGGATATCGCGGTCCACCTGGGTGCCGGCGCCGATCAGGTCCAGGTGCACCGGCTTGCCGAGCGCGCGCCCGAGGTCGCGCACCATGCGCGCATAGCCGGTCAGCGCGTCCGCCAGCGGGCGCATGCGCGAGGCCAGCGCGCTGTCATAGAGCCGGCGCGCCAGCCGCGTGGCGCGGTGATCGTACTGTTCGAACTCTTCCAGCCGCGCGGCCAGCTGATCGTGGCTTTCGTCCAGCAGCTGGCGCAGTTCTGCCAGCGCGGTGTGCGCAGCCGCGCCCGCGTTGCCGTCCTGCAAGGCTTGCTGCAGCGCATCGACGGCGCGCAGTGCGCGTGCCTGTTGCCGCCTTGCCTTCTGCAGCGAGGTGCCGAAGGGGCGCAGCCAGTGCGACTCGACCATGGCCTCGCCGGACAGCGCCAGCAACTGGTCAAGCGCGTCGGCATTCACGCGCAGCATGCGCTCCTGTGTGTCGTCTGCCGGTGCCGGCGGCGCCGGTATCGCGGGCGCTGGTTCCGGTAACGGGGCCGGCGCTGGCTGTGCCTGCACGACCGGCGCCGCGGCACCGCCATCGACCGTGCCCAGCCGCTGCACCACTGCATCGATCTCGGCGCGGCCCGCGTGCTCGGCCCAGCCCGGATTGCCGCCGGGCGGATGGCCGATGCGCAGCAGCAGGTCGGTGCCTTGCAGCAGCGCGTCGATATGCGCGGCGGTCAGCGGCATGCCGCCCTGTGCGGCGACCAGGCAGTCTTCCATGGCGTGTGCTACGCGCACGCCGCCATCGAGCCCGACGATGCGGGCCGCGCCCTTGAGCGAGTGGGCGGCACGCATGCAGGCTTCGAGCTGCTCGGCGGCTGCCGGGTTGCGCTCCAGCGCCAGCAGGCCGGCATTGAGGACTTCGGCCTGGGCATCGGCCTCGAGCGCGAACAGTTCCAGCAGCGAGGCGTCGCGCAGTTGCTCGGAATTCATGCCAGGCTCCTGGCCAGCGCCTGGCGTACCAGTGCGGCATCGAGCAGCCCGACGCTGCGGCCCTGGTCGAGGAACAGCGCCTGCGTGTAGCGCGCCGAGGCCCGCGCAAGGGTGGCGGGCAGCGGCTGCAGCGCGGGCTGCGGCACGCGGGCGATGCCAGACACCTCGGCCACCGGCAGCGCGATCGCGGCGCGGCCCTGCCCGAGGATCAGGAAACGGCTGCCGCTGGCACTTTCACCGGCGCCCGCGTCGAACAGCCGGGCCAGCGACAGGCAGGCCAGCAGGTTGCCGCGCACCGCGGCCAGCCCCAGCACGGCGGCATCGCGCCGGTGCGGCAGCGAATGGATCGGGCAGGGGGCGGTGACTTCGCTCAGCGCTGCGGTTGGCAAGGCCAGCCACTCATCGCCGATGCGGAACACCAGGCAGGCCAGCGCGGTGCCGCGTTCTGCCGGCAAGGCCCCGTCATCGTCGGTGAACGTGGCGGCATCGGGCAGTGCCTCCGGCATTACGTCCAGCCGTTGCGCGTCCAGCAGCATGGCCGCGGCCCGGGCGTAGGTGGGGCAGTTGCGGCAGTGCGCGTGCTCGGCCAGGGCGGGGCACGAGCCGTCGCCGCGCACGCCGATGCGCCGCCAGCAGTCGTCGACGTTTTCGGTGCGCAGGAGAATGCCTGGGGGCTCAGCCATGGTGCTTGCGGGTGTGGCGTTGCGCGCGCTGGCGCAGGTGCATGGCGCCAGCGTGATCGCCTTCGGTATCGAGCAGCGCGGCCAGGTGGTACAGGCTTTCCTGGTGCGCCGGGTCCAGGTACAGCGCCTTGCGGTAGGCGGCATGGGCCTGCGCGGCGCGGCCCGCGGCGTCGTGCAGCACACCCAGCATGCAATAGGCGTCGGCGTTGGCATCCGCGGTGCGCTCGAGCAGCGCCAGGCAGGCTGCGGTGGCAGCCTCCAGCTCGCCGCGGTCGGCCTGGGCGGCAATGGCAGCCAGCGCGGCGCGCTGATCGTTGCCAGGCGCGGGCGCTGCGGGCCGCAGGGGCGGGGGCGTGACCGGGACGGGCCGCATCGAGGCAGGCGGCCGCGGCAGCCGTGGCGGTGCGGCCATGCGCGGCGGCTGGGCCGCGTGCACGGGCGCACGCGGCGCCGCCCTGGCGGCGGGCACGGCGGACGGCTTGCGGAAGGCAAAGGTCAGCGGCAGGCCGACCGGCTCCAGGCCCTGCGCGCTCAGCACGCTGGCCTCGGCCGGCCCGACAAAGAGAATGCCGTCGGCAGCGGCCAGCCGCGCCAGCGTCTGCACCGCATGCCGCTGCCCCGGCGCGTCGAAGTAGATCAGCAGGTTGCGGCAGAACACGAAGTCATAGGGCCGCTCGCCGGCCAGCAGGCCGGGATCGACCAGGTTGCCCTGCAGCAGCCGCACCTGTGCGCGCACGCGTGCATCCAGCACATAGCCGCTGGGCGTGGCCGTGAAATAGCGGTCGCGGAAATCCAGCGGCGCGCTGCGAAACGCGTTTGCGCCGTATTCGCCCTGGCGTGCGCGGGCCAGCGCGCGGGCGCTGATGTCCACCGCATCGATGGCAAAGCGGCCCGCCGGCACGCCCGCATCGAGCATGGCCATGGCGATCGAGTAGGGCTCTTCGCCGGTGGAGCAGGGCAGGCTCAGCGCGCGCAGGGTGCGCCTGCCGTCGGCAAAGGCGCGCTCGGCGGCAAGGCGGCCCAGCGCCAGCAGTGCTTCGCGATGCCGGAAGAACCAGGTCTCGGGCACCACCACGGCCTCGATCAGGGCCTGGAATTCATCGGCGGTGCCGTGCAGCAAGTCCCAGTAGGCCTGGGTGTCCGGCGCCTGCCGTGCCTGCTGGCGCTCACGCACGGCGCGTGCTACCGCGCCGGTGCCGATGGCGCCGGCGTCCAGGCCGATGCGGGCCTTGAGCAGGGCCTCGATGTGCGTGGCAGTGCTCATGCCGCGGCCTCCCCGGAGGTGTCGGCAAACAGCATGGCATGGACGTCGTCCGGCAGCAGGGCATCGACCCGCACCCACTGCAGCAGGCCGCGCGCGTCGTGCCGCACCGGCCCAAGGTAGCGCGGGCTGGCTCCGGCGATGCCGCCGTCGACAAACGATTTCACCGGGCAGCGCAGCGTCTGGGTGGCCGATTCCAGGCGCAGGCCCAGCAGCCGGCCGGCCTCGCCGCCATGGCGGCGGTAGTGGACCAGCACCGTGCGCGTGCTGGTGCGCAGCGCCGCCGGCACGCCGGTGGCCAGCGCCGGCAGGTCGATCACCGGCACCGGCTGGCCGCGGCGCTCCATCAGGCCCGCCACCCAGGCCGGCGCGCCGGGGATCTGCTTGAGCCGCGTGAGCGGCAGCACCTCGGCCACCTCGGCGGCATCGAGCGCATAGTGGTCAGCGCCGAGGCGGAACAGCAGGAAAAGTTTCATGGCGGCGGGGCGCAGGCCCTAGACCTTGAAGCGCGAGACGCCGCTGCGCAGGTCGTTGGCCACCAGCGTCAGTTCGTCGATCGCCTGGCTCGACTGGCGCAGCGACTCCACGGTCTGCTGCGCGGCCTCGGACAGCTGCATCAGCGCCTGGTTGATCTGCTCGGCGCCGCCGGCCTGGGCCTGCATGCCTTCATTGACCATCAGCACGCGCGGCGCCAGCGACTGCACCTGCGCGATGATCTGCGACAGCTGGTCGCCGACCTGCGTGACCTCGGACATGCCGCGGCGCACTTCCTCCGAGAACTTGTCCATGCCCATCACGCCCGCCGACACCGCCGACTGGATCTCGCGCACCATCTGCTCGATATCGTAGGTGGCCACCGCGGTCTGGTCGGCCAGGCGGCGGATCTCGGTCGCCACCACGGCAAAGCCGCGGCCGTATTCGCCGGCCTTCTCGGCCTCGATCGCGGCGTTCAGCGACAGCAGGTTGGTCTGGTCGGCCACCTTGGCGATGGTGGTCACGACCTGGTTGATATTGCTGGCCTTTTCGTTGAGCGTGGCCAGCTTGGCATTGACCGAGCCGGCGGCGTCCATCACATGCTGCATGGTGCCTTCCATGCGCGACAGCCCGACCTGGCCGGTGCCGGCCAGCCCGGCCGCCTGCTCGGCGGCGCTGGAGACTTCATGGATGGTGCGCACCAGGTCGCGCGCGGTGGCCGAGATCTCGCGCGAGGTCGCGCCGATCTGGGTCGTGGTGGCGGCGGTCTCGGTGGCGGTGGCCTGCTGCTGGCGCGCCGTCGCGGCGATCTCGTTGACCGAGGTGGTGACCTGGATCGCGGTGCGCTGCGCCTGGCCCACCAGCGAGGTCAGCTCTCCCGTCATCTGGTTGAAACCTGCCTCCACTTCCTGGAATTCGTCCTTGCGGCGCAGCGCCATGCGCAGGCGCAGGTCGCCGCCGCGGATGCCGGACAGCAGGTTGACGATCGACTGCATCGGCACTGTGATCGCGCGCAGCAGCAGGTAGCCGCAGACGATGGCGACCACCAGGGCCACGATCAGTGCCGCTTCGATGCCGATCTTGGCGGCATTGACGGCGTCGTCGATGCCGCGCGCCGCCCGCGCATTGACCGCGCTGTTGTCGTCCACCAGGTGCTGGGCGGCCTTGCGCGCCTCGATCCAGCGGTCATGCACGGTGCCGCGCAACGCGGCTGAGGCGGCGGCGCCGTTCCACTCGCCCGTCCGGGTCAGGATCTGGGCTGCCTGTTCGTATTGCGCGCGCACGTCCCGATAGGCCCTGAAGGCGGCGCGGTCTTCGTCGCGCGTGATCGAGGTCTCGTACTGCTGCTCGACCTTGTCGAGCCGGCTTGCGGCGTCCTGGCCCTGTTGCTGGAAGCTGCGCCGCTCGGCCTCGTCGGCGGCATTGATGGTCTGCCACGCCAGCACGTAGCGCTCGCCCCAGATGCCGCGGATGCCGGTACTGTGGTTCAGTCCGGGCAGCGCGTCCTTCAGCATCAGCGTGGTTTCGCGCTCAATGGCGCTCAGGCGGGTGTAGGAGACAACGCCCATCAGCGCCATGACAAGCAGGATCAGCGAAAAGCTTGCCAGGATGCGCGTGCGGATGGTCCATTCGTTCACGGTGTGGTCCCGGTGATGTTCTTGTTCAGGAGCGGCCATTCCCCGCAAAGCCGCCTCAGGGGCTCCTCTCGGGGTAGCAAGGGGCGGCGCGGCGGCGGCGGGCGGCCTCGACGCGCGGTAGGGTACTGTAAGCCGGGACCCGATTCAACGCGCAATGCGGCGCCGTTGCGCGGGTGCATAGCCATTCCCGCCACAATCGGAACTGCTTGATTTTTTCCAAGTTTTCGTCACACTTGCTAAATTGCTAGCGGGTAACAATGTCGACAATTACAGATGGGGCAGGGATGGTGGCCAAGTCGGGGGCGAAGGCGACTGGCGCCTCGCCAGGCTCGGATCTCGATCCGCTGACCGGCGTTGACAATCGCCAGGGATTTCTGAAGCGGCTGGAGGCACGCCTGCAGAGCGAGGCGGTGCCCCGCTGTGCTTTGCTGTTGATCGGCATTGACGATTTCCGCGCCTTCAACGACATGCACGGGCATGCCGAAGGCGACCTGATCCTGCAGCGCGTGGCCCGCCGCCTGCGCGACGCCTCGCCGCGCGACGCTGCCATCGGCCGCATTGGCAGCGACGAGTTCGGTGTGCTGCTTCCCTCCATTGCGGATCCCACGCTGGTGCGCCATGTCGGCGCGGCGATCCTCTCGATGCTGTCCTCCCCGCATGAGAACGCGGGTGGCCGCCACCATGTGCTGGCCAGCATCGGCGCCTGCGTGATCCCCGCCGCCGGCGAACAGGGGTCAGACGTGCTGGCCGCGGCCAGCCTGGCGCTGGCCCGCGCCAAGCACGACGGCGGCCGCACCATCCGCTTCTTCAAGCCGCAGATGCGCTCGGACGTGACCACGCGGCTGTCGCTGGTGCAGGCGTTGCACGAAGCCTATGCCCAGCGCCAGTTCGAGCTGCTGTACCAGCCGCAGGTCGACCTGCGCGACGGCCGCGTGCACGGTGCCGAGGCGCTGATGCGCTGGCGCCATCCGACCCGCGGCCTGCTGGCGCCGGCCGCCTTCATCGACGCGCTGGCCGGCAGCAGCATCGCCAGTGATGTCGGCATGTGGCTGCTGCAGACCGCCTGCGCCCAGGCGCGCGCGTGGTCGCTGGCCTTTCCCCAGCCGCCGCGGGTGGCGATCAACCTGTTCGCGGCCCAGCTGTCCGAAAGCCGGCTGCTGACCGAGGTGCGCCACGTGCTGCGCGCGCTGGAACTGGCCCCGGACTGCCTGGAGATCGAGATCACCGAAACCATCGCGCTGCAGCAGGGCGACGAGGTCGCGGACCAGCTGCAGGCGCTGCGCCGCGACGGCGTGACGCTGACTTGCGATGACTTCGGCACCGGCTATGCCTCGCTCAGCTTCCTGAAGTCGTTCCCGGTGGACCGGCTCAAGATCGACCAGTCCTTTATCCGCAACGTGACCGAAGACCCGGTCGATGCCGCAATCGTGCGCTCGGTGATCAACGTGGGCGCAAGCCTGCACATTGGCGTGGTCGCAGAAGGCGTGGAAACGCCCGAGCAGCGCGACTTCCTGCTGGCCAACGGCTGCCATGAGGCGCAGGGCTACCTGTACGGCCGCCCGATGCCGGCCGAGCGCCTGACCGAAATGCTGCGCCAGCAGTCCGGCCGCTGAGCCGCTTCCGCCGCCGTTTTGCCCCCCGCCCTGTCAGGGAAGTTGTTTCCACCTTTGACGGCGAGCCTGCTCGTCCCGGGCACCCGCTGACCCCCCGCCCGCCCGCAGCCTGCCTGGGATAGCGGTCCTGCCCGCGCGGCATGGCCGCATGGCGAAATACGAACTTACAAAGTCTGCCGCCCCGGGCGTGCCGCGGCATCCGGGGCAATGTATGGTGACATTAGGGTTGCCGCTGACATCGGCCGGCCGCCCCGGTGCGTTATGCGTTTTGTCCTGGTCCTGACTTCCATGTTCGATCCTTCCCAATCTGTCCCCCCTGCTCGAGGCCAATTCCGTGGCAGGCTGGCGCTGATGGCCATGGCCGCCGCCGGCCTGGCGGTGGCGGCGGCTGCACTGGCCCAGGTGCCCGCCGGCCCCCCCGGCGAGGCCTATCTTGATGCGCCGACGACTGACGGCCAGTACCAGCAAGCCGATCCTTCCTCGCGCATTGCCACGCTGACCGCCGTCGACGGCAATCTCAGCTTTGCGCCGGCAGGCTCGGACGACTGGGCTGCCGCAGGCCTGAACCGGCCCTTCACCACCGGCGACCGGCTTTGGCTTGACCACGGCGGCCGTGCCGAGGTGCATGCCGGCACGGTGGCGGTCCGGCTGGGCGGTGCCACCGCGGCCAGCATCCTGAACCTGGACGACAGCGCCACGCAGGTCAAGCTGACCCAGGGCACGCTGCAGCTGCGCGTGCGCGCGCTGCCGCCGGGCCAGACGGTCGAGGTCGACACCCCCAACCTGGCCTTCGTGCCGCGCGAGCCGGGCGACTACCGGCTGGACGTGGCGCCTGACGGCAGCACCACCACCGTGACCATGCGCCACGGCAGCGCCGTGGTCTACGGCGACAGCCGCTCGATCGAGCTGCAGCGCGGCGACCGCATGCGCTTTGCCGGCACCGACCTGGCCGACGCCGGTGGCGGCGGCGCGCCGGAAGACGCCTTCGACCGCTGGACCGCGGCCCGCGACGCGCGCGAAGACGCCTCGCCGTCCGCCCGCTACGTGCCGCGCGAGATGCCGGGCTACGCCGCGCTGGACGGCTACGGCGACTGGCAGGAAGACCCCGGCTACGGCGCGGTCTGGTTCCCGCACGTGGTCAGCGCCGGCTGGGCGCCGTACAGCGCCGGGCACTGGGCCTGGATCGCGCCGTGGGGCTGGACCTGGATCGACGACGCGCCCTGGGGCTTCGCGCCTTCGCACTACGGCCGCTGGGCCTATGTGGGCTCGCGCTGGGGCTGGGTGCCGGGCCCGCGCGTGCGCCCGTGCTACGCCCCCGCGGTGGTGGCCTTTGTCGGCGTTAGCGGCCCGAACTGGAGCGTGCGCGTTGGCAGCGGGCCGGGCGTGGCCTGGTATCCGCTGGGGCCGCATGACGCGTACCGGCCGGTCTATCGCGCCAGCCCGACCTATGTCGCCCGCATCAATCGCGTCACCGTGAACAACTTCGTGATGGGCGACCGCCGGCCTCCGCCTTACGCCAACCGCAACGTGCCCGGCGCCATCACCGGCATGCCGGCACGCAATTTCGTCGAAGGCCGCCCGGCGCGCGGCATGCATCGCGACGAATGGCGCAACCTGCCGGCAGGCGAGGCCAGGGGGGCGCCGCCGGTGGCGCCGGTCAAGGGCAGCCTGGTGGGATCGGCCCCGATGCGGCCGCTGCCGCCGCAGGCCCGCCATGGCTTCGAGCGCCAGGCCATCGCCGCCCGCCCGCCGGGGCGGCCCGCCACGGACGACCTGGCCCGCCGCTTCGCGCGCGAGGGCGGGGTTGTGCCCGGCGCCGGCCCGGCCTGGCGCGGCGGCAATGAGCGGCGGCCCGGGCGCGACGTGCAGCGGGCGCCCGATGTGCGCATGAGCCAGGCGGCCATCGCCGCGCGCGACCAGGCGCCGTCGCAGCCGCGCGCCGGCCGCGGCGATGCCGATGGCCCCGCACGTGGCGATCGCAACTATTCGAACGCCCCGGGCGAACCCTGGCGCGGCAACGGCCGCGGCCAGAGCAGCCGGCCCGACGAAGCCCGCGGCTTTGTTGGCCAGCCGGGCCAGCCGGGCGGACCGGCCGACCCGCAACGGCGGGCGCAGGGCATGCAGCGCGAACAGCAGCAGGTTTTGCAGCGCCAGCAGATGGAGCTGCAGCGGGAACAGCAGCGCGCGCTGCGCGAGCAGCAGCGGCAGGCGCCTGATCTGCAGCGGCAACAGCAGGAGGCCCGGCAACGCGACGCCCAGCAACGCCAGTGGCAGGACCAGGCCCGCGACCAGCAACGCCAGCAGGATCAGCAGCGCATGCAGCAGCGCCAGTGGGCGGATGGGCAGGACCGTCCCGATCCGGGGCGGCAATCGCAGGAAATGCAGCGGCAGCGCTTTGAGCAGCAACGGCAGATGCAGGATGCCCAGCAACAGCGCCAGATGCAGGAGGCCCAGCAGCAACGGCAGATGCAGGAATCGCGGCAGCGCCAGGCGCAAGACGCCCAGCGCCAGCAGATGGAGCAACAGCGCCAGTCCGAAGCCCAGCAGCAGCGGCAGATGCAGGAATCGCGGCAACGCCAGGCGCAAGACATCCAGCGCCAGCAGATGGAGCAGCAGCGCCAGTCCGAAGCCCAGCAACGCCAGGCCGCCGACCAGCAGCGCCAGCAGGCGGAGCGCCAGCGCCAGATGGCCGAGCAGCAGCGGCAGGGCCAGGAGATGCAGCGCCAGCGTTTCGAGCAGCAGCGGCAAATGCAGGAGGCCCAGCAGCGGCAGGCCGAGGCGGCTCAGCGCCAGCAGATGGCACAGCAACGCCAGATGCAGGAGCAGCAGCGGCAGATGCAGGAGCAGCAACGCCAGGTGCAGGAGCAGCAACGGCAGCAGGCCATGCAGCGCCAGCAGGCGGAACAGCAGCAGCGCCACATGCAGGAGCAGCAGCGTGCCGCGCAGGAGCAGCAACGTGCAATGCAGGAGCAGCAGCGGCACCAGCAGGACCAGCAACGGCAGATGCAGGAGCGCCAGCGGCAGCAGATGGAGCAGCAGCGCCAGCAGCAGCAACAGCAGCAACAGCGCGCCCAGAACTAACGCGGCCAGATGGAGGCGCGCAACGGGCGCGACGGCGATCGCCGGCAGTGGCACGGCCCGCTTGACGGAGCCCGGAAGGCAGAAACCCCGGCAGGCCTCGCGGCCTGCCGGGGTTTGTTCTTGCGCGGTGCCGCGCGGGCGCCGTCGCGGCCTGGCTTACTTCGCCAGCTCCGACAGCCGGACCTGCGAAATCTTGCCGTTCTGCACCCAGCCGACGATGGTGTCGGCCATCGAACCGCCCTTGGCGTCGATGCCGTCGACTTCGTTGGGGTTGACCTCCTTGGCCAGGCCCTTGACCGCGTCGGGCATCTTCGCCCGGATCGCTGCCGCGTCGCTGGTGGTGCCGGCCAGCTTCATCGCACCGGCCAGCGCGTACACCATGGTGTAGTTCAGCGACATCTCGGTGGTGGCATCGCGCCCGTCATGCAGCTTCTTGTACTTGGCGTTGAAGTTCTGCGCGGCGGGGCGGCTGTCGTTGACCAGCGGCAGCACGCCGATGGAACCCTCGAGCATGCCCAGGCCGTTGGTGACCTTGGCCATCTCGTCCATCTTGGCCTGGTCCATCACGATAAAGCCGCCCTTGAAGCCCAGTTCGCGCGCCTGCTTGACCACCAGTGCGGTCGGTTCCGACGGGCCGCCGACGAACATCACGTCCGGCTTCTCGCTCATCGCGCGCGACACGCCGCTGTAGAAGTCCGTGGCCTTGGTGTACGACATCGGGTTGTTGGCCACCACCTTGCCGCCGGCCGATTCCCACGCCGGCACGAAGGCCTGCACCCAGGCCTTGGCGTAGTCGTGGTCGGCCGGGGCCAGCGCCACGTTCTTGCCGTAGCGCTTCATCTGTGCCTTGACGAAGGGCTCGATATAGCCCGTGTACGCGGGCGGGATGCGGATGGTCAGCTTGTTGCCGGCGTCGGTGATGCGCGGCACGCTGGAGTAGGCCATCACCAGGAATTTCTCCTGCTCATTGAAGGCCTGCAGCGCGAAGATGCCGCCCGAATGCGGGACGAACACCGCCGGGGTCTTGTGCTGCTGCACCAGGCGGCGGCCGTTGATGGCGGCCTCGGCGGGCGAGTACTTGTCGTCCAGCGCCACCACCTCCAGCTTGACCTTCTTGCCCTTGACTTCCAGGCCGGATGCATTGATCTCGTCCACCGCCATCTGCACGCCCGACAGCACGTTCTTGCCATACAGCGCGGCGCCGCCGGACAGCGGGCCGGTATAGCCGATCTTGACCACTTCCTGCGCCAATGCGGCGCCAGAGGCCAGCATGGCGGCCACGGCGCTGGCGGCCAGCGGGAAGATACGGCGCATGATCTTGCTTTGCATTGCTATGTCTCCTGAAAGTACTGCACTTGCTAGGTCTGGTTGTGTTTTGCTGTCGCGAGGCCGGCTCCTCTGAACCTACCCCCCGATATACGCCTTCCGAATCCCCTCATCCTTCAGCAACGTATCCCGATCCCCCTCCATCACGATGCGCCCGCTCTCGATCACATAGGCGCGATGCGCGATGCCCAGCGCCGCGTAGGCGTTCTGCTCGGCCAGCAGCACGGTGGTGCCGGCACGGTTGATGCGCTGGATGATCTCGAACATCTGCTTGACCACCAGCGGCGCCAGCCCCAGCGACGGTTCGTCCAGCAACAGCGCGCGCGGGCGGCTCATCAGGGCGCGGCCCAGCGCCACCATCTGCTGCTGCCCGCCGGACAGCGAGCCGGCCGGGTCGTCCTTCTTCTGCCGCAGGATCGGGAACAGTTCATAGACCTCTTCCAGCGTCTTGCGGATGCCCGCACCATCGCGCCGGTGCACGTAGGCGCCCAGCACCAGGTTCTTCTCCACGCTCATCGCCGGGAACAGCTTGCGGCCCTCCGGGCAGTGCACCAGCCCGGCCTGCACGATCTGCGACGGCTTCATGCCCGACAGCTCGCGCCCATCGAAGCGCATGCTGCCGCCGCTGATGCGGTGGATCGCGCTCATCGCCAGGAAGATCGAACTCTTGCCGGCGCCGTTGGCGCCCAGCAGCACCACCAGCTCGCCGGCGCCGGCGTGCAGGGTGATGTTGTCGAGGGCGCGGAAGCTGCCGTACGACAGCGAGACGCGTTCAAGCTGCAACATGGTCGGCTCCCAGGTAGGCCTCGATGACATGCGGATCCTGCTGGATCTGCGCGGGCGTGCCTTCGGCAATCTTCTCGCCGTAGTTCAGCACCATGATCTTGTCTGCCAGGCGCATGATCATGTCCATCTTGTGTTCGATCAGGCAGACCGTCTTGCCATGGCGCACCATCTTGCGGATCAGCTCGGCCAGGCCCACGGTCTCTTCCGGGTTCACGCCGCCAGCGGGTTCGTCGAGCAGCAGCAGTTCCGGGTCGGTCGCCAGCGCCAGCGCAAAGGCCACCCGTTTGCGCGCCTCTTGCGTGATATCGGCGGCGACCTCATGCGCCAGGTGCGACAGCCCGACGAAGTCCAGCGCCGCTTCGGCCTTGTCGCGGCACAAACGCTCTTCCTCGCGCAGGCGGCGCGTGTTGAACAGCACGTCGCGCAGGCCCGAGTGGGTGCGCAGGCGGTGGCCGACGATCAGGTTGTCGAGCACCGTGGCGCGGTCGAACAGCGCCGTGGCCTGGAAGGTGCGGGCCACGCCCAGGCGCGCGATCTGGTCGGCGCGCAGGCCGGCCACGTCCTGGCCCTTGAACAGGATCTGGCCGGAGCTGGGCGCATGCGTGCCCGCCACCAGGTTGAAGAAGGTGGTCTTGCCAGCGCCGTTGGGGCCGATGATGGCGTTGATATGGCCTGGCTCGAAGGTCACCGAGACATCGTGCACCGCGGTCAGGCCGCCGAATTTCTTGGTCAGGTTGCGGATCTCAAGCATGGTCGGCTCCGGCGCGGGTGGTCGGGACAGCGGTGACGGGTTGTGCAGGGAACTGCGCCGCCAGCTTGCCGCGCCGTTCGGCCGCGGCCTTGCGTGCCTGCTTCTTCAGCCAGGAACCCACGATGCCGTCCGGCACGAAGATGATCAGCAGGATCAGCACCGGGCCGAACACCAGCATGCGGTAGTCCTGCATGAACTGCAGCGACTGCGTGATCCACGGCACCAGCACCGCGCCCAGCAGCGGCCCGAAGATGGTGCCGATGCCGCCTACCAGCATCGACATCACCATGTCGAAGGTCAGGTCGGTGCGCGCGATATCCGGCCCCAGGAAGCGCACCTGCCCGGCGTACAGCGCACCGGCAAAGCCGGCGTAGCCCACCGACAGCACGAACGACAGCACCTTGGTGCGCATCAGGTTGATGCCCAGGGCCTCGGCCAGGGCGTCGCTGTTGCGAACCGCCATGAAACTGCGGCCCAGCAGCGAGGTGACGATGCGGTGCATCAGGAAGGTGCCGACCGCCAGGAAGAACAGCACCAGGTAGTACTGCGCCTGCACGCTGTCGAAGCTGAGCGGCCCGATCGCGGCCGGCACCGGGATTCCGATCAGGCCCACCGTGCCATGCGTCAGGCTTTCCCACTTCTCGATCAGCAGGTAGATGATGTAGCCCACGCACATGGTGAAGATCGAGAAGTAATGGCCCTTCAGCCGCAGCGACACCACGCCGACCACATAGCCCAGCACCATGCAGACCACGCCGGCCAGCACGAAGGCCAGCCAGAACGGCACCTGGTGGTCCACCGTCAGGATGCCCAGCGTATAGGCGCCGATGGCCATGAAGCCGCCATGGGCCAGGTTGAGCTGCCCGGTGTAGCCGGTGATCAGGTTCAGCCCGAGCGTGGCGATGGCATAGATGAAGGCCAGCGTCATCACGGTCAGGTAGTAGCTGTTGGGCGTGATCAGCGGGAAGGCGATGGCCGCCGCAAGCAGCAGCGTCCAGCCGGTTTTTCCTTGCAGTGCTTTCATTGTGTTGTGCTCCTCAGGCCGTCTTGCCGGCAAACAGGCCCTGCGGCCGGATCGACAGGATCACCACCAGCAGCACGAAGGCGATGATGTCCTTGTAGTCGGTGGAAACGTAGAAGCCGCCGAAGCTCTCGGCCATGCCGATGATCAGCCCGCCGACGATGGCCCCGGGGATGCTGCCCATGCCGCCCAGGATGATGATGACGAAGGCCTTGGTGATCACCAGGTTGCCCATGCTGGGGTAGACCAGGTTGATCGGGGCGTAGAGCGTGGCGGCGATTGCGGCAAGCGCGCCGGAGATGGCAAACACCAGCAGCGTCACGCGGGTGGCGTCGATGCCGACCAGTGCGGCGCCTTCGCGGTTCTGCGCCATGGCCATGATGGTGGCGCCGGTCATGGTGCGCGTCAGGAACAGGTGCAGCAGCACCATCAGCGCAAAGGCGGCGCCGATGATCAGCAGGCGCTGCAGCGGCGCGGTCAGCCCGAACACGTCGACGATCTGGCCATAGGGCGTGGGCATGCGGTGGAAGTCCGCGCCCCACAGCGCCTGCGCCCCGGCTTCCAGGAACAGCAGGATGCCGATCGCGGCGATCATGTCGTGCAGCTCGGGCGAGTTGCGCAGCGGGTGGAACACCAGCCGGTCGGCAGCCATCGACAATACGGCCACCACCAGCGCCGCGCCAAGCATCGCCAGCCAGTAGTTCACGCCCAGCGATGTCATCAGGAAGTACGACACATAGGCGCCAGCCATGTAGAAGGCGCCATGCGCGAAGTTGGGCACGTGCAGGATGCCGTAGACCAGCGTCAGGCCAAGCGCCACCAGGCTGTAGACGCCTCCCAGCGTCAGGCCGTTCAGGAACTGTTGAAGGAACAATGCCACAGGGGTACCTCGTGCGGTTCGGGAAACCAGGCACGCAGCGGCAAAGGCCGTGCGTGTTCCGTCGCGGCGGCGCCAGGCGCGGCCACGGTCAGGAAGTCGGGGGTGGAACTCAGGCGGGCGGCAGCGCCGGCTCGCGCGCTGTGATGCGCGGGCGGGATGGCCTGGCCCAGGGCGCGCCGTGGCGCTCACGGTGCGGGTGTGCAGATGCGTGTTGCAGGTACTGCATGGTTGTCTCCTGTGCGATGCGGCACGCTGGCCGCCCGGCAAGCCGGGGCACTTGGCCGCGTCGGCGTGGACGGCGGCGTTGCGATCCGGTGACGAGGTGTCGGGAGTATTCCCGCACGATCGTTCGTTTTCACCGACTTTTGCATAGGCGTCGCGGCATCGTCAAGGAAAGCGGCGGAGTATTCCGCACCGCGAAATAGCAGTCGGCGCGTCTCCGGGTAAGCCCGGAGGCTTGCCCCGCCATCCATCGACAAGGCCGATGACCCCTATGCGTCCCCTGCATGGACAGCAGCCCGCCATTCCTTTGTTGCTGACTTCATTGATGCGACTGCGGATTGCGTGCCCAGCACATCCTGCGTTCTTTTTGATAGCATCGCGCAGGCTTCCTTCTGCCCTGGCGGTCGCCTGGTCGGCTTCCTTTATCGCGTGGGCGCTGGTGTAAAAAACCCTAAAAATCAAGAGGAAGGAGAGTTCTATGAAGAGGCTCATAACGGCGATTTGCAGTTGCCTGCTGCTCGCTGCATGCGGAGGCATGCACGTGCGGCCTCCCGGCGACTATGTGTTGGCTGGTGAGCCAGCGCCTTCCAGCAATCTCGTGAGGGTGGCTTTCGACCAGCTTGGGGATGTTTATCCCCGAGACGCTTCCAGCATTCCCTGGCCGCAACGGGCGCCGGGCGTGAATTCTCGCTTTGCACTGAGCGACATTCTTGAACATGGCGATCACGGTAGGCGACTGTACGGTCCAGAGCAACGGCGGGAAGCGGAAGATGCCGTTGTTGCAGCGCTCAATTCGAAGCTTGCCGCTGGCGACACGCTCCTGGTGCTGGTGCATGGCTTCAATGAGGACTTCGAATCCGCGCAACGGCTGTACAGCGGTTCCCGTAATCTGCTTGGAAGTGAAAAGCCGGCGGTTATTCTTGAGGTCTACTGGGACGGACTTCGAACGCGCAACCCGGAGATCATGACGGAGCAAACGCGACTTACCTTCTGGCCGGATGCGCTTCTGAGCTCCAACTACGCTGGCCAGAGGGGTTTGCGGCCCATCTTGAATCGGCTTTCGAAGCCTGTCGATCTCCGCTTTCTTGTGCACTCGCGAGGTACGGCTGTGGCCCTCTCAGCAGTGGCCGACCCTGTTTATGAGCGCAATTTCGGAAACGATCCGGAGAATCGTGTCCGTCCGCTGGACAACCCCAATATTCGTAGCATTAAGATCGCAGCCTTTGCGCCGGCAGTGGGGAGCGGACATGTTGGCCAAGCCATCTATGACAAGTGGGGAAATCACCCCGTTGATCTGGCTTTCACAGTAAATCCTTGGGACCTGGCACTCTCAAAGCTCTTTGTCTTTCATGACACTTTTTGGGGTGACACAAGTCTAGGCACATCCGAACATTTCGTCCGAGCTCGGATGGAGGAGCATTTCGCGCGGCTCCGCCTCATCCCTGTCAGATTTCCCAATAAAATCGGTCATGCTCTGGACAAATACGTTGAGGGAGACCCCGACGCAGCTACCTGCATCATTCGATTTGCAGGCCTGACATCGTCCGAATGCCCGTCGAGCGTTGAAATCATTCATTTGCGTGATGGGCAGTGACGGCTCTCAGGCTTACGCAGGCGGCTATCCATCGTTAGCTTGGTTTTCGGCTGCGGGTTAGACTCGACCCGCAACTGCGGGGAGGCAAGGAGTCCTCCCTTCCTGCTTGCCGCGTGCGGCATCACTCCGTCAGGCGCAATGTGACCGTGCGTGGTGACGCGTCGACGGATGCCAATGCGGCCAAATTGGCGGGACAATTCTGGAGCCGCGACCACATCACGCCTTCGGCGGTTTTGCGTACGCCGACGGCAACTGCTGTTTGTATGGAAGTGGCTAGCGCCTCATTGTTGATCGAGAACAGCCAGCCACCTCGAATCGCAATGCCAACGGCTGCAAACGTGCCAGCCTCGGCGCGGTCGCCGATATTGTCCACTTGCTTGAGCTTGTCAGTGTTGTCCTTGCCTGCACACATGGAAGCGGAGGCCCTGCACAGGGAAGAATTTTTTGCCCCAGGGACGCGGATGCGGTCGTCACCCGTCGCCTCGAACAGGACACGCACCAAGTCAGAAACCACCGCATTGGGGTCGATCTTGTTTGTTGAAACCTTTTTGTCCCCCGCCAGATCGACCGTGGCGGCCAGACCTGGAAATCCATAGCTCTTGCCCGCACGACTCACAAACGTCTGCTCGCCCAGTACGCCCAGGATCCGGCAGGGGGTGACCTTACCTTCCTCCTGGCACAGCCGCTGTCCGAGGTCCTTGGCAAGCTGGTCGATCTGGGCATCCGCAGCCGTCAAGACCGTCTCGTCCTTGATCGACTTCTTGAGCTTGTCAAGGAGCTTGGACTTCAGGTCGGGGTAGTCAAAATCGAGTGTGACGATTTTTCCATTCCGGAAGTAATCCGACACATAGCGCGCCACGAGGAGCCGCAGTGTCACCTGAGCGGCATCTTGCGCCTGCGTAGTAGTTGTTATCTGGTTGAGTCCATAGGTCTTCGCGTAGTGGCCCAACGCTTGCGCTGCCGCACCGACCCACCCTTCGCCGCTGGTGGCGAACGATACGTCCTGAATCATCCCGGTCCATTCACGGCGGCTGATGGTAATTTCGCCGCCGCCAAATTTCGACGAGGTAACCGCAGGGTCCGCTGGCGCCAGGTCTCGAAACAGCGTCGAAGTCAGTACCTGATTGGCGCGATCCACTGCATCAGGCGCATGAGCGTCGAGATTGACCTCGATGCCGCTCGGATCAATCCCGAGTCGTGCGAACAGCCCTTGTGAAAAGCCCGTGACATGATCATCGTATGCTGCAGCTGACGCCGGCACAGCGCTTCCGGAAGTGGCGGACGCCAGCATACTCAGCCCGAGTTGCAGATCAGTGCGATTGCGCTGGTTGCCCGACAAGCTGGCATTCACTGCGGCCGGCGGCATAGTCGTTGGGGACAGGGCGTATTCAGCTTTCGCACGTGCACAAGCGCTGACAGGCGAGCCAATGACTACCGTCGTGCCTGTGTCTGCGATCTTCTTGTTGAAGTCGCCAGCCGTGATGCATCCGCCGAGTGATGGCAACACCGTCGCGAAAAGCACACCCCTAAAGCATTTCCTCATGGCCATTGTTCCATCGACGAACCGTCGGAGTTGAATAGGATGCCGGGATGTTTAGGGCGGCGGAGAGAACTGTCCGCCCGCCAACTACCTGGCCGACTGCACCTAAGCGACATAAGTCAGCCACGCGGGCAGTTCATTGGATGGCTTCCGTCGTGTTTTTCACATGCTCTGGGGCTGGACGGGCAGGAATATTCCTGACAAGGCAACCACGCCGCGAGTACTACGACGCAATCGGTGAAACTGTTCGTGCGTGACGCGTTGCGCGAGAGTGCGCGATGCATTTGGTCCCCGGAGGGAGTTGCTGAAGGCTACCGCAAGAGTTCAATACCGCAAATCCCCCCAAGAAGGGGGATCTGACACCTTGATCTTTTCAGGCCTGGCGACGGCACGGGCGCCGCTCAGCAGCGGATCGCGCCGGACAGGAAGCGGAAGCAGCCGGCGGCCGCCGGCATCCTGGGCGCCGGTTCCTTGCGCATCATCAACGCCACGCGGCGCTTGAAGCTGGGGCTGCCCAGGGGCACGGCACGCAGCGCCACATCGTTGATGCCCTGGGCGTATAGCCGGGACAGCAGACCGACCGCGAGCCCCGCGCGCACCAGGCTGTAGAGCGATTCGCTGTACTGCAACCTGCAGGACGCGGCGGCCGAAGGCATCCGCTACAGCGAGTTCTTCTGGAACCCCACCGGCACCGTCAGACAGTCCGGCATTCCGTACCGCGCCGCCATGGAAGCCATCGTGCGCGCGATCGTCGATGCCGAGGCAGGGTTTGGCATCGTGGGGCGGCTGGTGCCGTCGATCGACCGCGAAGCCGATCCCGCCGAGGCGGTCGAGATGGTCGACTGGGTCATCGCCGACCGCCGCGACGAGGTGATCGGCATCGGCATCGACTATCGAGAGAATGACCGGCCGCCCGAGCTGTTCGCCGAGGCCTATCGCAAGGCCCGCGCCGCCGGGCTGAAGACCACTGCCCACGCCGGCGAGTTCGGCACGCCCTGGACCAATGTGGCCACCGCGCTGGACCTGCTGCAAGTGGATCGCATCGACCATGGCTACACCGCCATTGACAACCCCGAGTTCGCGCAGCGTTGCGCGGACCGCGGCATCGTCTTCACGGTGGTGCCGACCAATTCCTACTACCTGCGCACGCTGCCGCGCGAGCGCTGGGCGCTCGATCACCCGATCCGCCATATGCCGGGCATGGGCTTGCGTGTGCACCCCAACACCGACGACCCCGTGCTGCACCACGTCACCGCCAGCCAGGCCCGGGGGATGATGGTGCGCGATTTCGGCTTTGGCCTGGACGACCTGCGCGAGTTCATGCTTAACGGGCTGGACGCCGCGTGGATCGACGACAGCACGCGCCGTGCGTGGCGGGCGCAACAGTGCGCCGAGTTCGATGCGCTGCGCGCCAGGCTGTTCGCGGCCCCGGCTGCCCGAGGCTGCAGCCTGGTCCGTTTCCGTTCCGCTGTTCGTGGACCAGTTCCTGTCCAGGCGTACTGACATCTTCCTGACCGGGCGCTACCAGCGTGCTATGGGCGAAGCGACTACGGCGGCGATTTTCGGCTACCCGACTTCCGCCGGGCGCGATCAGGTGGTGGTTACCACGGGGATGCGGCATCGGTTCTGACCGGCCGCGAGGAAGCTGACGCCCGGCAGTGTCATTGCGTGGGGAAATCGATCTCAGCGCGCCTTGGCGATTCCTCAACCAGCCAGCTCGCGGTGCAACGCCACATATTCCTGCGCCAGCTTGTGGCGCGGATCCAGATGGATCATGGGGGTGGCATGCTGATGCGATTCGCGGATCTTCACCGATGCAGATAGCCGCGATTCAAGTACTGGCAGGCCCTCGCTTACCAGTTCGTCGACCAGCTTCTGCGGCAAGCTGGCTCGCGGCTGGAACTGGTTGATCACGATCCCCTCGACCTGCAGCCCGTCGTTGTGGTCCTGTTGGATTTCCTTCACGTTATCGAGCAGCGTGTAGAGGGCACGGCGCGAGAAGTCATCGCAATCGAACGGGATCAGGCAGCGCTCCACGGCGATCAGTGCGGAGCGGGTATAAAAATTCAGGGCCGGTGGCGTGTCGATGTAAATGGCGTCATAGACTGCCTCCAGCTCGAGCAGGGCGTCGCGTAGCTTGTAGATCTTGTAGCGGGATTCGAGCTTGCCGTGGAGGGAATCCAGGTCAGGATGCGCCGGCATCACATCGAGGTTCTCGAACGGCGTCGGGTGGACAAAGGACGTAAATTCCACCGGCCTGAAGTTGTAGGTCAGGGAGGTCTCGAAGAAATTCGCCGCGGTCGGACTTGCCTCCGCGGCCCGCGCGCCAAGCAGGTACTGGGTGGAGTTGCCTTGTGCATCCAGGTCAATGACCAGGGTGCGCAAGCCCTCGCTGGCGCTGATCGCCGCGAGATTGCACACAATGGTCGATTTTCCGACCCCACCCTTCTGATTGAACACGACGCGCCGCATTTGCCCCTCTGGAGAGAATCGATCCGAAAGCGGCAGCATACCTCAGCGTGAGGTTCCCGGCAGCACCCCGCCCGGCTATGACAACGATATTCCAGGCCGTGATGAGGTGGCACCCGCGGGCAGGCGATTCAGTGGGTGCCAGAGTCAGCCGTCCGATTCCTGCTCGCGGTACCATTGGCGCCTTGAGGTGGTCCCGCGCTTGCATCTCATGGACCAGCCTTGTGCTGCACACTATGCGGCTCACGCCACCGAATGCATCGACATGGTTGCCGACCTTGCCCGTTCCTGGTTGACCTTCAGCGCGCCTGTGGCCGCTGCACAGGCTGCCGGCCGCCCGCTCGTGGCGCTCGAATCCACTATCATCGCCCACGGCATGCCCTACCCGGAGAACGTTCGCACGGCGCGTGAAGTGGAGGCCCTGATCCGCGACCTGGGAGCCGAGCCCGCGACGATCGCGCTGATTGGCGGGCGAATCCGCATCGGGCTTTCGAACGACGAGCTGGAGCTGCTGGGGCGCTCGGAGCGGGCACACAAGGTGAGCCGCCGCGACCTGCCAGCCGTGCTGGCCGGCGGCGGGCTCGGCGCCACGACCGTGGCCGGCACGATGATATGTGCCGCGCTGGCGGGCATTGAGGTCTTCGTCACCGGCGGGATTGGCGGCGTGCACCGCGGTGCGCAGGAAACCTTCGACATCTCGGCTGACCTGCAGGAACTGGCCAGGACCTCGGTGGCGGTGGTCTGTGCCGGGGCGAAGTCCATCCTGGACATCGGGCTCACGCTGGAATACCTGGAAACACACGGTGTGCCGGTGCTCAGTTGTGAGCAAGACAATGTTGCTGCGTTCTACACGCGCGACAGCGGCTTTCGTGCTGACTTCAGGCTGGACGGCGCGGCGGAGCAGGCACGCTTCATCCGCACCAAGTGGGACTTGGGCCTGGCGGGCGGCGTGGTGTTGAGCACACCGGTGCCGCAAGCGGCAGCGATGACGTCCGGGGAGATCGACGCGCTGACTCGGCAGGCGCTTGCCGAGGCCAGGGCGCAGGGAATCACCGGCAAGGCCGTGACGCCTTTCCTGCTGGCTCGCATCAAGGCGCTGACGAGCGGACGCAGCCTGGCGACAAACATCGCGCTTGTGAAACACAACGCCGAGGTGGGAGCAAGGCTTGCGCTGGCATTGGCACGCGCGGGGCGCGGGGCGGGCGCAGCCTAGTCATGTGAGCAGGCCGGCATCCGCAGGGTGCGGGCGCGCACCTGGCAAGCTGGGTCTATGCGCCAACGTCGCCTAATCTTGTGTCTTAGCGATCAGCGAGTGGAAAACTCGCCTGAAGTCGCAACGCGTACATTTTCGATCCGGGGCTAGCGGAAGGAGTCATCATCATGCGACTCTCACTAATAGTCAGCGGCGCCATGCTGGCGCTTTCGGCATGTACATTGGAACCGGCCGGAACAGGCGCCTTTACAGTCATGGGGCCGGCCAGCTTCGATCGCACCTTCACCGCAGCAGCCGGGGCCATGCGCGACCAGGGCCTGGCGATCAGCGTCGAGGACCCGGTCAATGGCGTGGTCGTCGGCAGTCTGGATACCACGACGGTGATGGCCGGTGTGCACCAGCAGGCAGACGGCTACGTGCGGGTGGAATTCGACGGCATGGCTGCACACGATCCAGCGTTGATGGCGCGAATTTCGCGCAGCTACAACCGCCGCATGGGCCGCTGAATCGCGTCAGAGGTCAATTCAATGGATGTCCGCTTTCCGGAAGCGGACCCTGACGAGCCAGATCACGACCGGCTGTCTGCCCTTCAGAACGCTCGGACGTCGGGGACGCGGGCATGGCTCGGGCAAAGCGCCAGCGCGAAATCCTCCGGATCCTTCTGGGTGTTGCCGTGAGGCTTCCGGACCCGATCCATGGGTTCAACGCGGATTCGCCTTCCCATGTCCGCGCCGTTCAGCGAGCGCGTCGGCGAGTGCTCTCACCCGCAACGGTATGTGGCGATGGCTGGGGGCCTGAGCAACCTCTCCGTCTGGCAGCAGAGCAGCGCGCCTGGCGGCCTGCTGGCGTTGGCGCAGGGTATGGGTCCGCTCGGCCAGGTAGGGCAGGTTCGCCGATAGGCATGCCCCTTTAGTCGCCGGCTCTGACGGGCTTGGTAATTGCAGTCGCGACTCCGCGTCGTTCACTTTCTTGGCCGGCGCCGGAGCCCGGGGAAAAGGATCGCGGCGAGCAATAGTCCTCCGCCGGTGAGAATCAGAATGTCCTGCATGCCTTGCGCCTCCCACGAAGATGCCAGATCGAGCGAGCCAATCTTAGGGATAACGCTGTCGCAGTGCTATCCGCCTCTGTCCCACAAGGTGTTGGACCGAGCGCAGGAGTTCGGATCGCCGACGCGCGCTCGCATGCAATACGCCGCCGGCCGGCATTGATCGCAAAAATGACCGCAAAGCCAGAGGCACAGGCAGCGAACGTGCGCCGTACGAAACAAATGTAATCGTTTGTTAATGCCGCCCCCGCAGCCCCGTGTTGCCAACAGATGCTTCCTTCCGCTTTGGTACGATGCCGCTCTTTCCGCAAAGCGTCCCGCCACCGTGAATCGCCGCTGTATATTGTTTTTTCGTGAGTATTGCGTACGGTGGCTCATCCGCATCCAATCGCTGGCCGCTGCCGGCATCACGATAGCCAGGCGCGTCTTTCCCGGCGCGCTGCGCCGCCTTGGCCACCCGACGCGACGCGGCATCATGCTGACGCTCGCCGCGGTGCCGGCGCTGTTTCTGCTGTACGTGCTGGCGCTCGTGCCGTTTACGCCGGGCATCGGCGACATCCGCAAAGCCCGCATCGACCGCCCAGCGCTGATCGTATCGGCCGACGGCAGAGTGATCGACGAATTCAAACCGGTCAATCGCGAGTGGGTATCGCTCGGGCAGATCTCGCCGTACATGGTCGCTGCATTGATCGCCACCGAAGATCGCCGCTTTTATGAGCATCACGGGATCGACTGGCTGCGTACCGCGTCGGCTGCGCTGCATACGTTCTCCGGCGACCGGCAGGGTGGCTCGACGATCACGCAGCAGCTTGCGCGCAACCTGTATCCCGACGAAATCGGCCGCGCGCCGACCCTCGCACGCAAGCTCAGGGAAGCGATCACGGCGCTCAAGATCGAAGCCGTGTACAGCAAGGACCAGATCCTTGAGACATACCTGAACAATGTGCCGTTCCTGTACAACGCCTACGGCGTGGAAATGGCCGCACGCACGTATTTCGGCAAATCGGCGCATCAGCTCGATATCCTCGAGAGCGCGACACTCGTCGGCATGCTGAAGGCCAACAGCACCTACAACCCAGTGCTGAATCCCGAGCGCGCATTGGAGCGGCGAAACACTGTGCTAGGGCAGATGAACAAGTACGGGAAGCTCAAGCCCGACGCTTACACCTGGCTGAGGCGGCAACCGCTCAACGTCAATTTCGGGTTGCAGACCGCGCCACGAAGCGCAGCGCCGCATTTTTCCGCGCAACTGCGCAAGTGGCTGATCACATGGGCCGAGCGCAACGGCTACAACATCTATGCCGACGGGCTTGTCGTGCGCACAACCATAGATTACCGTCTGCAGACGATGGCGGTGCAGGCGATGGACTGGCAGGCGAGCCAGTTGCAATGGATCGCGAACGGGGCATGGAACGAACGCACTGGCTGTTGGCCAGGCAACGACCTGTTCCGGACATTCATCCGGCAAACGCCTGACTATCGTGCAGCACGCGATGCTGGTCAATCGGATCAGGTCGCGCTCAGGAAGCTCGGCATGAATCGCACGTTTGTCCGCGCACTCTGCCGGAGCAAGACTCAGGTCCAGGCGGGTTTTGTCGCGATCGATCCGCGCAACGGCGATATCAAGGCATGGGTGGGTAGTCGCGATTTCGGTGATGCACCATTCGATCACGTGCAGCAGGCCCGGCGCCAGCCGGGTTCTACCTTCAAGCCATTCGTCTACGGGGCGGCGTTCGCGGACGGCGCGCGGCCAGGCGATACGATCGTAGACCGGAACGTCGCCATTCCACTGGCCGGCCAGGCGATCTGGCGGCCTACCGATGCGGCGCCGCCCACCGACCGGCCGATGACGCTGCGCGACGCGCTAGTGTATTCGCGCAACCGCGTCACCGCTCAGCTCATGCAAAAGGAAAGCCCCGAGAAGGTCGCACGGCTCGCGCGCGCGATGGGCGTGCGCGACAGTCCCCTCGCAGCGGTGCCGTCGCTCGCGCTCGGCACGAGCCCGGTCACGCTCAAGGAAATGGTATCGGCGTACAGCACGATCGCGAACCGCGGTGCCTATGTCGAACCGCGCATGGTTACCCGGATCGAGGATCACGACGGCAAGGTGCTCGCCGAATTTGCGAGCGCATCGCCGGAACAGGCACTGTCCGCCGCCGCCGCGCAAACGCTCGTCGATGTGATGCGCGACGTCATTATCCGCGGCACCGGCGCAGGCATCCGCACGCGCTTCGGGATTCGCGCCGACGTGGCCGGCAAGACGGGCACCACGCAGGACAACACGGATGGCTGGTTCATCCTGATGCATCCGCAACTGGTCGCGGGCGCGTGGGTGGGTTTTGACGATGGACGTGTGACGCTCGGTAACGACTGGGGCCAGGGCGCGCATAGCGCGCTGCCGATGGTGGGCGCGTTCTACGACATGGCGCTGCGCGCACGAGTGATCGACCCGGATGCGCGGTTCAGTCCTGAGACCCGGGCTCCTCGCAAGCCCCATGCGCGACAGCATCGGCAATTCCTGTTCTGGAAATTCTGATGTCGTCGCTGGCGGACGCGACATTCGCTTTCGCAGGTGCCGCCGCGCGATGCGGTTAAGAGCGCGATGGGATGGATGCCCAAGTGACGGGCGCCATCGCGCGTCGCCTCACTCAGTCGTCGTGACGATGCTTCTTGTGGCCCTTGTGCTTGCCGCGATTGCCGTTCTTGTGGTCATCGGCATAGTTGTTGCGCGACACATTGCCGCCCAGCGCCGAACCCGCTGCACCACCGGCCGCGGCACCGACGATGCCGCCGGTTCGGCCGCCCAAGGCATTGCCGGCCGCCGCGCCGGCGCCACCGCCCAGCGCGCCACCCACGATGGCGCCGGTTCGTTCCTTCTTGTTGGCAGTCACCGCGCCGCCCGCACCGCCGCCCACGGCACCGCCGACCACGGCACCCGTGCTGCCGCCCAGTGCGCCACCGACGGCGGCGCCCGCGGCACCACCCAGACCGCCGCCCACGGCGTTCTTCAGGTCATCGGCCAGCACCGGTGTGGTGGCAGCGGTCAGCACCAGGGTCAGGCACAGCGTACGAAGTGATTGTCGAGTCATGTTCTTCCTCAGTAGGGGATGGTTGGCGATCCGCCGATGCAGGAGTTTACACGGGGCGGCAAGCGGCTCCGTTTGGAACTCGCAACGGTGGTCGACTACCTCCGTCGCCATGAGCCCGAGGTCTGTCGCGCTGAGCCCGGAATGCTGTTGTCAGTCGATATTGGCGCAGGAAATAGCGACCCCCCGGATGCGGCTGGCACCAGCCGCAAAACAGAAAAGCCCTTCGCAATTCGTGGAGGGCTTCGTCAATTCAGGCCGTCGGGTGGGCAGGTCGACTATAGCGGGCGAATCTTTGACGCTTGTGGGCCCTTCTGACCTTGCGTGACTTCGAATTCCACTCTCGCACCTTCCTCCAGCGATTTGAACCCGGTGCCTTGGATTTCGCTGTGGTGGGCAAACAAGTCCTTGCCGCCATCATCCGGCGTGATGAACCCATAGCCCTTTTCACTGTTAAACCACTTCACGATGCCAGTCGCCATCTCGTCCTCGACATTTGGTGCACACAGGTTGCGTGCTGAGAAGTCCCGCCCCAGAATCGCCCCGTCGCCAAAATATGGTTGGATGCGTTACGGCGCGCCGAACCCCTAGCATACCGAAGAGGAGGGCGGGCAGCATCTGCGGGTTAACCTCTGGATCAGAGCGCTGATGATGAGGCGGGCGAGTCGCGATACGGGCTGAGTGCGCAAATTTCCGATCGCCGAATCCGAGGAAAATCCCCTCGATCCAGGCTTACTCAGTCCAAACGGCATCGACGTCCCGCAGCAGGTGCCCGGCCAGGATGTAGTCGCCAGCCTTCATGGCCTTTGTCTCCAAGGCAACCAACTCGTTGGCTGCCAGCTGGTCCAATGCAAACTGGCAGTACAGGTTCCGTTGCCGGAAGGACACCTTCGGCCGGCTGAGGCCAGCAATGAGCGCCGCGAGGGACTTCACGGCAATGCTTTCGTGTCCGCGGTACTCCACCCGTATCCCTACCTTATTACCAAGGCGCCCGAGCTCAATAGCATCTTGCCAACCTGACTCATAGTCGAGCTCGACCAGCGCGACCCCCTCTGCCTCCAGGAGCCTGATGGCTTCCCCTTTGGTTCCAGCCCGAGCCGTTGTCATTTCTGCCTCCACTCACACCATCCCGCGCGGGGTTGCCGGTCTGATTCAATGTGCTACTGAATTCAACTCAGCGTTGCCCTGCTCACCTTGCCCCTTGGCTTCAGATCTGGAGAGTCAAGGTCTTGCTTAATTCTGACGTAAGAAAAATCTAAGTCAATATAGAATCGCCCTGAAGTCCTGCTACTACCACCCGCGTCACCACTCCGGCGACGCGTTTTTTTTGACGCAGAGCGGTCCTCATTCGGCCTGAAGCTCCATGCCTTTCCCCAGCAGCGACATATCGGTAGCGGACCTCGGCGAGTTGCGCTAATGCAAGCCGTCCGGTCGGTCGGCGAATGGTGCTCCCGAACCTGAATGTATGTCATGTTGCGATATTCGTTGATCTGCCCCTGCGCACGTTTTGGTAAAGGAGAAAATACCGGGGATTACGGCAAACATGCTTGCAATCACATTGAACACAAGGTGGCGAGCAACTAAGATGAACGTTCCGGGTGCGAAAACAAGCACCCGCCAGCCAGAACCTCGCGTCCGAGACGAAACAAGCGGCCTGTGCAAACCAGGCCGGCTGTCACGGACAGTAGTGAAGTCCCGTAGCAAAAGTAAACCTACAGCTTGGGAGACGACTGTGCTGAGTCATCATGAATTCGCCACGCTTGTGCTGGTAAGCGGCAGCTCCGACCCAACGGGGCTGGACCGCGCGGATATGGACGCGCTGCTCGCGTATAAACTGGTTACGCTTGAGCGCCTTGGGCCAAACCACAGCCGCCCTCAGGTGACAATCCAGGGCTACGCTTTTCTGAAAGCCCTCGGGCGAGTTCGCGCAAGCGAGGGTCAGGCTCGCCAGGCCTCCTTATGAGCGTATTGCTTTAGCTGGAAGCGACTGCCGGCGTTGGCGCGCTTTCGTCTGATCGGCGTGGCCTGCCAGGGTCACGATGCAGCAATTGTTTTCCACTCGATTCCGGTCCCGTCGGAGCTCTCATCGGATAGCTCAGGTGGCGGGTCGCACTTAGGAGACGCAAGATGACTCAGTGGTCCCCCGAGCAATTCATTAAGGTCCAGATGGCAGGCATTGAAGCCCTGACCGGGCTGACCGGCAAGGCCTTTGAAGGCTTCGAAAAACTGCTGGAGCTGAATCTGCAAGCGATGAAGACGGCGCTGGCTGATTCACGAGAAGGCGCAAGGAAAGCGCTCTCAGCCAAGGACCCGCAAGAATTGGTCGAATTGCAAATCGCGTTATTTCAACCCGCGGCCGACAATGTACTGGCATATCGTCGTCAACTGTACGACATCCTCGCCGCCACCCGGGCGGAGTTCGAGAAGGTCGCCGAGGTCCAGTACACGGCAGGCAAGCAGGGTCTGCACGACTTCCTTGGAAGCGTGGTGAGCCAAACGCCCAGCGGCGCGGCGGCGGCGCCATTGGCTGCCTGGCAGGAGGCCGTCAGCGCGACCACTACGCTCTATGAGTCGATGCAAACGACGGCAAAACAGGCCGTGCAAGCGGCCGAGAGCAGCTTCAATACTGCTGCGCAGGTGGCCTCGAAAGGCATGCAACGTCGCGCAGCACAGGCCTCAAAGGCAGCTGCAAATTAAGTCGGCTTTGGCTCTTGGGAGGCCAGAAGAGGCGGAGCGCTGGGGGCGGCCATGTGCTTTGCACCGCCGCCGGCCTAAACTTCCTTCGTGTCGAAGATGAGCATGTCAACCCCGGCCTGGGCAAAATTGGCCAGGTCAGCTGCTGCTGCGGCGCCCTCAGGCGAAGCCATTGCCTGCTGGAGCGCCGCCAGCGAATCGAAGCTCAGCACCGCAACCAGGTGAAACGGCGAATCGCCGGCCGGGCTTGCAACCGGGCCGCTGCTGACCTCGTAGCGTCGCAGGCCGGCGATCTTCTTGGCGATCGGAACATGGGTCGAGAAGTAATATGAATCAAACGCCGCCGTGTCCGCAGGCTTCTTGTATAGCACCACTAGCTTTGCCATCGTGGTTCCTCCAAGCGTGAGTTTGATATAGCCCGAGCTTGCAAGTGTATCGTCCCTATGGCGGGTGAACCCCATTTCTGTCAGAGGGTCGGGTTGACCAGTTTCTTCATGCTACGATTTTCCTATCTAAGTCGGAGGTCGTCATGACAATCGAAAGCTACCAGGGCTACATCGTCCGCGGCTTTGCAAAGCAGCTTGGCGACGGATCCTTCGAGGCATCCGGTGCAGTTGAGAAGGACGGCCGCATCGAAGAAGGATCGGATCCCTTGGGGTACTACCCCTCGTTTGAGCGTGCCGCGGCAGCCGGCATTGCCTGGGCGAAAGCGTGGGTAGATGATCACGGCTGAACCCCTCTGAAATCGCCCACCCAGACCCACGGATTGGCACCTATGCGCCGCCGCAGTTGATGCCGGATGGTGCGTTCTTTCGTCATGCTAGGATGCCTCGAAACGCTGGGAGGTCGCCATGTCGAGCCATGTCTGGGTCGAAGAAGGGGAGTACTACTGCCACTGCACGGTCTGGAAGTCTAAGTCCGGGACCTGGGAGGCATCGGTATTGTTCGAGCGAAGAATCGATCACGCAAACGAGTTTGTCCCAGGCTTGCGGCACAAGATCAAAGCCTCGTTCAATAGCGAGGGCGAGGCAATGACCGAAGCAATCGCTTACGCAAAAGCATGCGTCGAGAACACTAAGACCGGCTTGTAGCCCCATGCGGCTACCCCAAATCGTTTCGATCCCTGCACCGACTGGCTCGCCATCTCAGGCACGTTGACGATCGGTGCTGCCGTCATCGGCGACTTCGCGCTCGGGACACGATTTCTTACAACCGGGGGAGGTGCCCGTCGGTATCCTTGCGGCAAATTCGCCAACTGCAAGCGCAGGTCACCATGAAACCCCTATTTGTGCTCACCGTGGTCACGGCAGCACTTCTCACCGGCTGCGCCGTCGCTCCCTATGATGACGGCTACTACCACGGCGGATACTCGCGTCCGATTTACGGCGGCGGTTACTCCGATTGGGACGGCGGAAGGTACTACGGCGGCAACCGAAAGTGGGGCGGTGACTGGGATCGAGGCTGGGACCGGGACGAGCAGCGAAACAGGGGCCGTGACTGGAGCGGCCGTGATAACCGCGGCTGGAACCGTGGTGGAGACCAAGGCGAAAACCGCGGCGAGAAGCGTGGATGGAACCGGGGCGATGAGCGAGCAGAGAATCGCGGCCGGGACCGGCGCGGAGAGCATGGCGGGGACCGGGGCAATGACCGTGGCGGTAACCGCGGTGATGACCGTGGGCGGAATCGTGACGCCGACGGTGGCAACGGTCGCGGCAGAGACCGTAACAAGGATTGATGCGACAGCCTCTGACTTCGCAGTGGATACAAAGCCTTACAAGACTCTCAAGCGCCGTGGTCAACTGTCACAACCTGCCGCCGTTACACGAGGTAACCAGCTTTAGGTTCTGCACATACCAAACAGGGCGAGAACGCCATAAGGTATTGGCAACATTCGACGGAACAGCATCATGCAGAAGATCCTGGCAGTTTGTGCAATCGCAGTCGCATCCATGCTTGCGTCTGGCGCCGCCCAGGCAAGGGTAGACGTCGGAATTGGCATCGGTATTCCAGGTGTCGTGGTTGCAGCGCCTCCGCCCCCGGTGTACTACGAACCGGCCCCTGTCTACGTTGCTCCGCGCCCGGTGGTAGTGGCGCCTGATTACTACGACGATTGGCAGGCACGCGCATGGCGTGAACAACAGTGGCGCGAGCAGCGGTGGAGGGAACGCGAGTGGAGGCGGCGCCATCGCGAGTGGCACCGCTGGCACGATGACGATTGAAGCCGTCGGGGCTCTGAGCCAAGTCTGCCTTCGTGCGGGCCTGACCCGAGCCACGGGCTTCCCTGCGCAAGCCCGCTCCCGTCTCAGAAGGTGGCGGGCGAATTCACCCACAGCACCCTGGCCACCACGTCGCCCACATTGCGGTAGCCATGCGGCACCTGGCTGGAGAACGTGAAAGCATCGCCCGGGCCGATCAGGTAGACGTCGTCGCCGAGCATCAGTTCGAGCTGCCCTTCGAGCACGTAGCCAACTTCCTCGCCCTGGTGCTCGATCTGCCCGTCGCTGGCCTCGCCGGGCCAGACGATGTGGATGTTGGCCTGCAGCAGGCCGCCACGCTTGGGCAGCACCACGCGTTCGAGCGCCACGCCGCCGGCCCGGATCACCGGGCGTTCACCATGCCGCAGGATCGGTGACTGGTTTGGCTCCTCGTCGCTGGTCAGCGCGCCGATATTGGTGTCCAGCGCCACGGCCAGCCGGTGCAGCGTGGTAAACGACGGGGTTGCCAGCCCGCGCTCAATCTTTGAAATCAGGCTTTCCGAGCAACCCGCCTTTCCGGCGAGCTGCAGCAGCGTGTAGCCGGCCACCAGCCGGGCGTGGCGCAGCTTGACGCCAAGCGTCAGGGTGGCCGACTTGCTGTCGGCCGCTTCAGGTGTGGGTTGCTCGGTCTTTGCCATGCAGGCTCGGAATTGGTTGGACTTGGGTCGGCCACCAGGCGCCGTACGTCAATGCGTTCAGCGGCTGGCCAGTTCGGCGACAGTGTAAGCCAGTGCCTGGGCTCCAAGGAACAGATCGGCGCCTTCCGTATCTTCGGCGGCATTGTGGCTGATGCCCCCTTTGCTTGGCACGAAGATCATCGCCGTGGGGCAATGGTCGGCCAGGTACATGGCGTCGTGGAACGCGCCGGAGGTCAGCCGCACCGGCAGCGCGCGGCCGGCGTTGCGGCTGGCACGCGCGCAGGCGCGCTCGATGGTGCCCAGCATGGCCTCGGGGAAATGCGTCGGCTCGCGATGGAAGAAGCGCGTGACCGTGACCGCTTCGGGCGCATGTGCGTGCCTGACGCACACCGCGCGCAGTGCCGCTTCGGCGCGGTCAAGCGCGGCGTCGTCCAGGCAGCGCATATCGACCGTGAACGTGACGTGGCCGGGAATGGTGTTGACCGAGTTCGGCGCCACGCTCCAGCGGCCCAGCGTCAGGCGCAGTTCAGGAGTGCCGGGGGTGGCCGCATGGCGCGGCGCCAGCGCGTACAGGTCTTGCGCGATGGCCACGGCCGCGGCCATCGCATCGCATCGTACCGCCATCGGCGTGGTGCCGGCATGGGCCATCGTACCCGTGCATTCCACGCGGAACCAGCGCACCGCCTGGATGCCGGTGACCACGCCCAGCGGCACATTTGCGCCTTCCAGCACCGGCCCCTGTTCGATGTGCAGTTCGACGCATGCCGCCATGGGCCGCGCCATCGGCACTCTGGTGACATCGTGGCTTTCCGCGAGCGCGGCATCGAGCGCCTCGCCGAAGCGAATGCCGGCGGCGTCAGCCACGTCGCGATAGCCTGCCAGCCGGGCGGGTTCGACGAAAGCGCTCGACCCCATCGCGCCGGGACCGAAGCGGCTGCCTTCCTCGTTGGTCCAGGACACGACCTCGATGGGGCGCAAGGTCTCGATGCCGGCCGCGTTGAGCGCGGCAATCACTTCCAGGCCGGCCAGCACGCCGTACGCGCCGTCGTACTTGCCGCCCACCGGCTGGGTATCGGCGTGGCTGCCGGTCAGCACCGGCGGCAGGTCTTCGCGGCCGGGGCGGCGGAAGAACAGGTTGCCGCAATCGTCGATGCCGACGGTGCAGCCCAGCGCGCGTGCCTGGTCGATCAGGTGGCGCCGGGCGGCCAGGTCGGTCGCGGTCAGTGTTTCGCGGGAAACGCCGCCGTCGTGGCGCAGGCCAAAGCTGGCCAGGGCTGCCAGCGATGCGGCCAGGCGCCCGGCGCCCACATGATCCTGTGCGCGTTCGGCAATGGCTTGTGCGTTGGCGAGGGGGGGCGGGTTCGATACGGTCAATTTGGTCTCCAGATATCAGGCAAGGCTGGCGCCAAGCGCCTGCTCAAGGCGATGAGCCATGCCGAGCACGCGGGCATCGGCATGGCGCGGCCCCGTCACGGTCACGCCAACCGGCATGCCGGTGGCGCCGGTGCCCGTCGGCACATGGACGCATGGGGTGCCCAGCAGCGACCACATGCGGCAGAAAATCGGATCGCCGGTGGCGCCAAGGCCAGCAGGCGCTTCGCCTTCGGCGCTCGGGGCCAGCACGACGTCGAATCCTGCCATCGCCGTGTTGAACGCCGTGCGGGCCGCTTCCGCGTATGCCAGCGCGACATGGAAGCGCTGGCCGGTGACGGCGCGGCCCGCTTCGAGCTGGCGCGCGAAAGCCGCGCTGAAGTCTTCTGCGTGCTCGCGTGCTTCCGGCGCGAATGCGGCGAGTGCCTCGAATGCCATGATGTCCAGTTGGGCTTCAGTCAGCCCGTGGCAAGCCTGCGGCAGGTTGAAGTCGCGCACCGTGCCACCGATGCGTTCGAGCGCACGGATCGCGGTGTCCAGTGCGGCTTGTGTATCGGCACCAGCACGTTCCCAATGCGGCGTGCGGCAAATGCCGATGCGCAGCGGCGCGTGGCGTAGCGTCGACGCGTCCGCTAGCGCGGCATCGCGCGCCAGGGTGCCGATGAAGAAGGCCGCGTCGTCCACGCGGCGGGCCAGCACGCCCACCGTATCCAGGCTTGGTGCCAGCGGCTTGATACCGGCCAGCGGCAGTGTGCCATGCGTGGGCTTGTAGCCCACCACGCCGCAATAGGCGGCCGGCCGCACAATCGATCCCGCGGTCTGTGTGCCGAAGGCCAGCGGCACCATGCCTGCGGCGACGGCGGCGGCCGATCCGCTCGACGAGCCGCCGGGGGTGCGGGGCCTGTCCGCCGGCGCGCGCGGGTTGCGGGTCGGCCCCGGCTGAAACGTGGCGAATTCGGTGGTGACGGTCTTGCCGACCACGACCGCGCCCGCCGATCGGGCCAGTGCCACCGCCGCCGCATCCACGCCCGGCCGATGTCCGGCGTATATCGGCGAACCATAAGTGGTCGGCATGTCGGCTGTATCCATCAGGTCCTTGGCGCCAAGCGGGACGCCCGGCAACGCGCCTGACGCGCCGCCGGCATCCAGCCGCCGCGCCTGCGCCACGGCGGTGTCGCCACCCACGTGCTGCCAGGCCAGAATGCCTGCGTCTTGCGCCGCAATGCGGGCCAGTGCCGCACGGACCACCGCTTCGGCGCTCAGTTCGCGCCGCGACACCATCGCCGCCAGCGTGCGGACCGGAAGATCGAGGAAGTCGTCCATCGCATGTTCTCCGGATCAGCCGAAATAGGCTGCGCGAACCTCATCGTTCTCGCGCAGCGCCTGCGCGGTGCCCTGGGCCACGACACGGCCCTGGGTCAGCACATAGCCCTGGTGTGAGATGGCCAGCGTCTGGCGCGCGTTCTGTTCCACCAGCAGCACCGTCATGCCCAGTTCGTTGATCTGCTGGATGACCTTGAAGTTTTCCTTCACATAGAGCGGCGACAGGCCCAGCGACGGCTCGTCGATGACCAGCAGCCGCGGCTGCGCCATCAGTCCGCGCCCGATCGACACCATCGCCTGTTCGCCGCCGGACATGGTGCCGGCGAGCTGGCCCGCGCGCTCGCGCAGCCGGGGGAAGATCGTGTACACGCGCTCGATGCGCTCGCGCACCCTGGCCGGGTCCGCCTCAAGGAATGCGCCCAGCGCAAGGTTTTCGGCCACCGTCATGCGCGGGAACACCTTGCGGCCTTCGGGAATGCAGGAGATGCCGCGTGCGATGATGTTGTGGGTCTTCTCGCCCGCGATGTCCGTGCCGTCCCACAGGATGCGTCCCTGGCGCGGCGGTGTCAGGCCCAGGATCGAACGGATCAGCGTGCTCTTGCCGGCGCCGTTGGCGCCAAGGATGCATGTGATCTTGCCCGGCGGCACCTCGATCGAGACATCGTGCAGGACGTTGACCCTGTCGTAGCCCGTGGTCAGCCCTTCCACGCGCAGTGTGCTGTCGCTCATGCGGCTTCCTCCCCCAGATAGGCGGTCTGCACGTCGGGATCGGCGGTAATCTCGGCGTAGGTTCCCTCGGCAATCTTCTTGCCGTAGTTCAGCACGATGCAGCGGTCGGTGATGCGCTCGATCACGTTCATTTCGTGCTCGATCAGCACCACCGACAGGTCCTGCAGCTTGCCGCGCACCTGCAGGATGTCGTCCATCAGTTCATGGGTCTCGTCATGCGTCATGCCCGCCGAAGGCTCGTCGAGCAGCAGCAGGCGGGGGCGGCTCATCAGGGCCCGGCACACCTCGATGCGGCGGCGGTCGATCATCGTGAACGTTTCCACCGGCTCGAACAGCCGCGCCACCAGTGGCGGGCTGAAGATGCCCAGCAGCTCGCGCACCGACTCCACGTAGCGTTCGTACTCGGCGCGGAACGCCTTGCGCCGGAACAGGTTGAAGACCAGCCCGTGACGCATGTTCTGGTAATCGCCGATCACGATGTTGTCGAACACCGTCAGCGGCAGCGACAAGCGCGAACGCTGGAACGTCCGCGCCACGCCGCTGCGGTAGATCTGCTGTGGCGTCTTGCCGATGACGTTGTTGCCGTCATAGGTAATGGTTCCGGCGCTTGCCTTGTACAGCCCCGTCAGCACGTTGAAGAACGTGGTCTTGCCGGAGCCGTTGGGGCCCAGCAGGCCCAGGATCTCGCCACGGCGGATCTCGAGCTGGAGGTTGTCCAGCGCGGTCAGGCCGCCAAAGCGCATGGTCAGGTCGCGCACCTGGATCATTGCGTCGCTCATTGCGCATCCTCCCGGGGAAAGAACAGGCGGGTCTTGCGCGGCATCAGGCCGTCCGGGCGGAACAGCAGGATGGCGATCACCAGCGCCGCGTAGAACAGGAAGCGGTATTCCTGGATGAACTGCAGCTTTTCGGGCAGCACCAGCACGATAATGGCCGCCGGCACCAGGCCCACCACGTTGCCGAGGCCGCCCAGGATCACGATCGACAGCATCAGCAGCGAGTCGGCGAAGGTGAAGTTGTTGGGCGCCACGAACGCAGTGACCATGCCGTAGACACTGCCGGCGATGCCGGCAAAGAAGTTGCCGAGCATGAACGCAATCACCTTCCACCGGGCGATGTGCAGGCCGAACGCGGCGGCGGCGGTCTCGTCGGTGCGCACCACGTCCATCGCCAGGCCTACCCACGAGCGCTCCAGCGCCTTGACCACGGCAAACGTGCCCGCACAGATCAGCAGGCTCAGCAGCGCATAGCTGGCGTAGAACGACACGTCCACGCCGAACAGTGTCACGCCCTCATTGAACGCGAAGCCGAACAGCGTCATCCCGGGCACCTGCAGGCCCTGCGGCCCGCCCAGCACGTCGTTGACCTCAAGGAAGGTCTTGAACAGGATGCCGAACGCGATGGTCACCAGCGCCGCATAGTGGCCGCGCGTGCGCAGCACGGGCGCAACCAGCACCGAGCCGATCACGGCCGCCGCCAGGCCAGACAGCACGATCACCAGCACGTGAGGAATGCCCGTGTGCGTGGCCAGCACGGCCGTGGTGTAGGCGCCGATGCCAAAGAACGCCGCGCCCGCGAAATTGGACACGCCGGAAAACCCGAACTGGACTGTCAGCCCCAGGCAGGCGGTGGTGTAAAGCAGCACGGCACACAGCATCAGCAGGACGAAATGGCTCTCGTGGAACAGCGCGACCAGCGCCAGCGTGCCGGCCAGCGTCCATAGCCTGGACTGCCCTGGCCGCCGCGATGCTGCCTGCTCCACGGCCTGCGTCAGGCCCAGCCGGCCCGCCGCGAACACCGCGGCCCCGGCCAGCGCCAGCAGCACGGCTACCGCCAGTTGCGATTCCGCATGCAGGAAGAAGTAGAGATAAGCCACCAGGGCGATGGCCGAGATGGCCAGCACCATGGCCGGGCGCCGCTGGGGGCCCTCGGCCGTGGCGGCGGAGGCCGCCGGCAGCGGCTTCGAGACGTTGTCAGACACGTTCACTGGCTTTCTCCGCGATGAGTCCGGTCGGCTTCCAGGCCATCAGCACGATGACCACGGCAAAGGCGAATACGTCCTTGTAGGCGCTCGGGATGTCGGGCACCAGGGCCGGCAACATGGCACTGCCCAGTACCTGCAGCGCCGCAAACAGGAAGCCGCCGAGGATGGCACCGTAGATATTGCCTAGCCCGCCAAGGATGGCAGCGGCAAAGCCGATCACCCCCAACAGCAGCCCGACGTTGAAGTTGATCTCGTTGTAGTAGAGGCCGTTCATCACGCCCGCCAGTGCCGCCATGGCGGACCCCAGCGCAAACGTGACCAGTACCACCACCTCGAAGTTGATGCCCATCAGCCGGGCCGTTTCGCCATCCTGGGCCACGGCACGAATGGCCATGCCAAAGCGCGTGCGGGTGATCAGCAGATGCACGCCGAGGATGATGGCCACGCCGGCGGCCAGCAGGATCAGGTTGTCCGCGCGGATGGAGAGCGCGCCGATGGTGAACTCGCCAGCGGGCAGCAGCGCGGGAAATGGCTTCGGGTTCGAGCCGTCCGGGTAGAACAGCCGGACCGCCTCACGCAGCACCGTGCCCAGCATCAGCGTGGCCAGCAATGTGTTCAGCGGCGGCGCACGGCGCAGCGGCAGGATCAGGACGCGGGCGATGCCGGCGCCCAGCAGGCCGGTCACCGTCACCGCGCACACCACGATGGCCAGCAGCTGCAGCCACGGGGAATCCACATGCATCGCCACCACGCCGGCTGATGCCGCCAGCCCGGCAAACGCACCCACCATCAGCACATCGCCATGAGAAAACTTGATCACGTCGAGCACGCCGAAGAACAGCGTGAAGCCTACCGCCACCATTGCGTAGATCATCCCGAGCATCAGCCCGTTAAAGACGTACTGCCCTAATACACTCATCGGTATCCCCCGAATTCCGGATGCCCAGGCGGGCGCGGGGCCGGGCGGGGGCAGGATTGCCCCGAACCCGGCCGCCATGCTTACAGGCCGGTCAGCTTCTTCTTGCCCTTGCCGTAGGTGCTGTCTTCCCAGATCACCCACTTGCCGTCTTCCACCACATACTTGGTGATCAGCGGCACCACGTTCTGGCCGTGGTCGTCGAAGGTGACCTTGCCGATGATGGTGTTCACGTCCCTGGTGCCGTTCAGCACATCACGCACCTTCTTGCGGTCCGGGCCCACCTTTTCCACGGCGTCGATGATCAGGTTGGCCGCGGCAAACGCAAACGGGCCGTACGCTTCCGGCGGTTCACCGTATTTCTGCTGCGTGTAGCGTTCCATGAAGAACTGGCCGCCCGCCAGCTTCTCTACCGGCGCGCCTTCGATGAACGCCAGCGAACCCTCCGACAGCGATTTGCCCACGCCTTCGATATAGGCATCGGACTTGATGCCCGACGTGCCCTCGAACTGAGCCTTGATGCCGAGCTTGTCCATCTGCGTGCGGATGCGCACGCCCAGCGGCGTGAGGCCGCCGAAATACACCACGTCGGGCTTCAGTTCGCGGATCTTAGTCAGCTCCGTGGTGAAATCTTGCTGATCGGCTGTCACGCCGAACGTGCCGACGATGGTGCCGCCGTCCTTCTTCAGGAACTCGCTGAAATACTTGTTGTGGCCCTTGCCATAGTCGGTGGTGTCATGGATGATCGCCCACTTCTTGTAGCCCAGCCCGGTCATGAATTTGGCCGCCACTTCGCTCTGGTTGATCATCGTGCCGTTGACGCGATGGATCTCCTTGAACTTGTTGCCATAGGTGACCTCGGGCAGCACGGCGCCCCACACCACGGCGGGCATGCCGAAGCGGCTGTAGACGCCCACTGTGCCCATGGCCACGGCAGAGCAGAAGTGCGTCACGCCGGCAACGATGGACTTGTCCGCCGCGATCTTGGTCGCCACCTGCACGCCGACGTTCGGCCGGCACTCGTCGTCCTGCACCACCAGTTCATAGGTGTACCTGGCCTTCGGGTCCGCATTGCGCAAGCGCACGGCCAGGTCCGCGGAATTGCGTCCGCCCAGGCCGATCGACGACACGCCACCGGTCAGCGGACCGACAAAGGCAATCTTGACGACATCCTTGGCCTGCGCCGGTGCTGCCGTCAGGACCATTCCGGTCGCTGCGGCTGCGATGGCGGCGGCTACTGCAGTGTGTTTCTTGCGCACTCTCTTCCCCCCTGGGTTGCATGGACAATTGGACGGACCGCTGCGCGGCGTCACCGACCCGAACCGATGCAAGGCGCGTGTGGACGCCCGGGAAAGCTCTTGGAAAGCTGCCTGCACCATATTCAAGTCACTTGAATACTATGCAACAGACATGCCAACGTTCAACGAGCGAAAACCCGTAGCTTTGAATGGGCGCTGGGGAAATGAGGGGGAGCCCGTGCTCAATCCGGGCGCATGGGTGCACGGTTGCGGTGCGCCGCAGAGCAAAACAAGGGACGAAGCATTGCTGGGACGTAGGTGTTGCTTAGCGCATTTTTCGTCCCATCTCGTTAGACATCCCACAGATACAGCTAGTGGTAGCTATCTTGATATCCATCGCATGACGGTATATCTTTTGGTATCTATCAAAGGAAATATCGTGAGCACCACTGCCAAGATCTTCACCACCGGCCGCAGCCAGGCGGTACGGCTGCCGCAGGAATTCCGCTTCGCCGAGCGCGAGGTATATATTCGCCGTGACCCGTCCACCGGTGACGTGATCCTGTCGCGCCGGCCGGAGAGTTGGGACGGCTTTTTGGCTGCCATCAAGGACAGCGCCGTGCCGGAAGACTTTATGGCCGACCGCGCGCAGGGCGAGCAAGCCAGGGATCCGCTGGCGGGTCTCGAATGACGCGCTACATGCTCGACACCAATATCGTGAGCCTTCTGTTGCGGGCACATCCGGCAGTCGTGGCACGCGTGACGGCAGCGCCGATGGTGGCGCTGTGCCTGTCAGCCATCACCGGTGCGGAACTGATGTACGGGCTGGCCAAGCGTCCCGGCGCAGCGCGCCTCGCGCGCGCGGTCGACGAGTTGCTGCGCAGGGTCGAGGTATTGCCCTGGACCCCTTCAGTGATGGCCGGCTATGGTGAAACCCGCGCTGCGCTGGAATCCCAAGGACAGCCGGTGGGGGCACTGGACCTGCTGATCGCCGCGCACGCGCTGGAGACTGGCGCGGTGCTGGTGACCAATGACCAGGCATTCCGGCGCGTCCCTGGCCTGGTGGTGGAGGACTGGACGGTTCCGACCGGAAATTGATCGCAGCAATCTGAAAGATTGGCCAACTGCGCGTCTGGCCGACACCCGGCATCGGCCAGTCCTGCGGCAACCGCCGTGCGCTACTGGTCTGCCTTGGCCCCCGAGCGCCGCACGATTTCCGCCCATTTTTTGCCTTCGGAAGCGTTGTAGCGGGCAAAGTCGCCAGGTGAGGAGCCGACCGGCTCGGCGCCCATGTCGGCATATTGCTGGCGCACATCGGGCCGCTTCAGCGCGCCGGCCGCATGCGCGGCCAGCTTTTCCACGACCGGGGCCGGCGTGCCGCGCGGCGCCCACAGCCCATACCAGGTGCTGATGTCGAAGCCGGGCAGGCCGGACTCGGCGACGGTGGGCACGTTTGGCAGCGCGCTCGCGCGCCGCGCGGTGGTCACGGCAACGGCACGCAGCTTGCCGGACTTGATGAAGGGCATCGCCGACGGCATGGAATCAAACATCAGCTGGATCTGGCCGCCCATCAGGTCCGTCAGCGCCGGCGCGCTGCCCTTGTACGGCACATGCTGCATCGGCACCTTTGCCGCCAGCTTGAACGATTCGCCGGCCAGGTGCTGGGCCGAGGCATTGCCCGCCGAGCCGAAGTTGAGCGCACCGCCCTGGCTATTTGCGTAGGCGATCAGGTCCTGCACTGTCTTCACCGGCGAGGCGTTGTTGACCACCAGCACCAGCGGCACGTCGGCCAGCTGCGTGATCGGCACGAAGTCCTTGAAGGAGTCATAGCGCATCTTCGGCTGAATGCTGGGGTTGATCACATGCAGCGAGGCATTGGCCAGGATGGTGTAGCCGTCGGCGGGAGCGCGCGCCACGGCTTCGGCGCCGATCATGCCGCTGGCGCCGGGTTTGTTGTCGACCACCACGCTCTGGCCCAGGCTCTCGCCCATCTTGACCGCGACCACGCGCGCGAGCAGGTCGGTGGGCCCGCCGGCGGGGTAGGGCAGCACCATGCGCACGGGATGCTGCGGGAAGTCCTGCGCGACGGCGGCAGCCGGCAGCGCGGCCGCGGCTGCCGCCAGCATCAGTGCCGCGCGCAGCCGCGGCCAAGCCGGAAGTCGTTTCTGGTATCGGTTGTTCACGTCTCTGTCTCCTTGATTTTTATGGCTACCTTGCCCACCACCTGGCGGGATTCCAGCGCGGCCAGGGCGTCGTCCAGGCCGGTGATCGGATAGACCGCGGATACGGTCGGCTCCAGCTTGCCCCGCGCGGCCCAATCGAACAGCGTCGCCATGACCTCCTGCAGCGCCGTTGCATGCTCGGCCCGCTCGTTGGCGGGCGTCCAGCCGATGTAGCGGCCAAAGAAGAACCCGTGCAGCGTGAGGTTCTTGACCAGCAGCAGGTTGACCGGGGCCTGCGGGATGGTGCCGCTGGCAAAGCCGATGCTGAGGATGCGCGCGTTCGCCGCCGCCGCACGCAGGGCCTGGTTGAACAGGTCGCCGCCGACCGGGTCCACCACTACGTCCGCGCCACGGCCGTGCGTCAGCGCCTTGACCGATGCCGCCAGGTCCGCCGGGGCCAGCGCGTGCGTGGCGCCGCGCCGCAGCGCGTCGGCACGCTTGGCCTCGGTGCTGGCGCAGGCGATGACGGTGGCGCCGAGCTGGCGCGCAATTTCCACGGCAGCCAGGCCGACACCGGCCCCGGCGCCAAGCACCAGCACCGTGTCATTCGGGCGCAGCGCGCAGCGCCACACCAGCCCGCAATACGCCGTGCCATAGGAAATCGGGATCGGCAGCGCGGCCTTTGACGGCAGCGCATCCGGGACGCGGTAGACGGTGTACTCGGGCACGGTGACCTGTTCGGCAAAGCAGCCCCAGTCCGCGATCGCCACCACCCGGTCGCCGGGACGCAGCCGCGTGCACGCGTCACCGCAGGCCACCACGCGGCCGACCGCTTCGGTACCGGGCACGAAGGGCAACGGGGGCCGGCGCTGGTACTGGCCGGCGATCATCAGGCCGGTTGCGTGGCTGACGCTGGCGTACTCGACGGCAATCGTGACCGCATGCGGGTCGGCCAGCACCGGTTCCGGGATGGCCTGCAGCGCCACGTCCTGCACGCCGCCGAACTGCTTGCAGACAAGCGCCTTCATTGCACACCTGCCTTGGCCGCGGGGGCCGTCGCCTGTCGCACCACACCCTGCTGCAGCCATGCGTCGATGGCCTGCTGGCCGAAGCCGGCCTCGCGCAGGACCTGCACGGTATGTTCGCCGTTGGCCGGCGCCGGGGCGGCATCCCGGCGCATGTCGCGCGCCGGGATGCCGGCGAAGGGCAGCGGTCCGAGCCCCGGCTGCGCGATCGTCTGGAAGGTCTGCCGGTATGCCGCCTGCGGGTGCGCCAGCACGTCGTCATAGCTGCGCACCGGGGCATGCAGCACGTCGTGCCGGCTGAGGATGTCTTGCCATTGCGCGGTCGTGCGCGTGGCGATCTGCTCGGCCACCTGCTGGTTCAGCAGCGCGGCGTGGGCCATGCGCGCGGCATTGTCGGCAAAGCGCGGGTCTTCCAGCCAGCCGGTGCGGTCCAGCGCATGGCATAGCTTGGCGAACTGCGCGTTGTTCAGCGCCAGCAGCGTCACGCTGCCGTCGCTGCTGGCATAGACGCCATTGGGCGCGCTCACCGGGCCGGCGGCCGTCGGGCCACCGATGGCATGCTCGAGCAGGTTGTTGGCCTGCAGCGCACAGCAGGCATCGAACAGGTTCAGCTCGACATGGCCGCCGAGCCCGCTGCGAAAACGCCGGCACAGCGCCGCGGCGCAGGCCTGGGCGGCATAGAGGCCGGTGGCGGCGTCGGCGAGCAGCATGCCGATGCGGCGCGCGCCACCGTCGGCGCCACGGTTGGCGAACATCAGCCCGGAGTCGGCCTGCATCACCGAGTCCGAAGCCGGATAGTCGGCATAGGGACCATCCGGGCCATAGCCGCTGATCGACACATAGATCAGCGCTGGCCGCTGCGCGGCCAGCGCCGCATAGCCCACGCCCAGCCGTTCCGCCACTTGAGGGCGGAAGTTCTGCACGACGATGTCCGCCTGCAGCGCAAGGCCGAGCAGCACCTCCTTGCCGGCGTCAGTGGTGGCGTCGATGCAGGCGCTGCGCTTGCCGGCGTTATAGGCGATCGCCAGCGCGCTGGTATCGCCGCGCACGACCCCGACCTTGCGGCCCCAGTCGCCCGCGGGCGGCTCGACCTTGACGATTCCAGCGCCTTGCTGCCACAGGATGTGCGCGCAATACGGGCCGGCAATGCCCTGGCTGATGTCGAGCACGCGCAGGCCGGCGAAAGGCAGGTCGGTGTCGGACAGGTCGGAAGCGGGCAGTGCGGACATGGCGTTCGAAAGGTGGGTAAGCAGGAGGTTTATGCTAGGGTTGGCTTCCTGCCAGGACAATCCCTCGATTTGTGCCTACGGTGTTGACTCATGATTGACAATAATTTCGATCTCAACCTGGTGCGGCTGTTCGTGACCATGGTCGAGTCGCGCACGCTGACCGCCGCCGCGGAGCGCAGCGGCATGACCCGCTCCAACGTATCGCGCCGCCTGAAATTACTGGAGCAGCACCTGGGCGCCCAGTTGATGCGCCGCACCACGCGCCATGTCGAACTGACCGAGGCGGGCCAGTTGCTGTACGCGCATGGCTTGCGCATGCTGGACGAACTGCAGTCGGCCAATACCTCGATCGACAGCCTTGGCCAGGTGGTGCGCGGCGACGTGCGTATTCGCCTGCCCACGGGACTGGGTCATCTCTACCTGACCCCATTGCTGCTGGAATTCGCGCGCAACTACCCGCAGATTTCGCTGCGCGTCGTCATCAACGACAACATTGGCGACCTGATCCCGGCCGAGGTCGACGTGGCGCTGAAGATCACCTCGCAGCCGCCCGATGACCACGTGGCGAGGCGCATCTGCGATGTCGGCTGGTGCCTGTGCGCGTCGGCCTCGTTCCTGGACAGCCACGGGCCGATCCGGACCGTGGCCGACCTGGAGCGCTGCGACATGATTGCCCCGGCATCGCTGGGGCGCCGCTTTACGCTGAAGGTATGGCTGGCGGGCACGCCGATGACGCTGCGCGTGTCGCCCCGGATCCAGTCAGGCGACTATCCGTTCCTGTTCGAGTCGGTGATGGGCGGGCTGGGCGTGGCGCTGCTGCCGCGCTATGCGGTCTGGCGGCAACTGCAGTCCGGACAGATGCGCGAGGTGCTGGCCGAGTGCGAAGCCGAAGGCGTGGGCGACAGTGTCTACATGCTGACCGCGCCAAACCGCTATCCCACGCTGGCAACGCGAACGCTGATGGACTTTATCCGCCTGCACCTGGAGCGGCAGGCAGAGAACTGGGGGCGCCGCAACCTGCCTGCGGCAACGGCCAATGAAAGCCGTGCCGCCCCGGCGTCCTGACCGATGGGGCGGCATGGCGGGCACAGCGATTACTTCTCCTGCATCCTGGCGGCCTTGACAATCTCGCCCAGCCGCTTGCGCTCCGCCTCGACAAACTTCACGAAGTCCGCACGCGTGCCGCCGACCGGTTCGATGCCCACGGCCTTCAGCTTGGCGGCGGCGGCCGGGTCCTTCATGGCCTTGTCCACCGCGGCGGCCACCTTGTCCAGGATGGCGTCGGGCGTCCCCTTGGGGGCATGGACGCCGGCCCAATGCGCGATCTGCAGGTCCGGGAAACCTTGCTCCACCGCGGTGGAAAGCTGCGGGTAGGCCGAGATGCGCTGCGTCCAGGTGGTGGCGAGCGCCTTGAACTTGCCATCGTGCAGGATATGCGGAAGGGCGATGATGCTGGCCTCGGAGGTTCCTTCCACCTGGCCGCCCAGCACTGCCGTAGTGCTTTCCGACCCGCTCTTGTAGGGCACCGGCTGCAGCTTTGCGCCGTACTTCACATTCAGGATCTCCGCCACGAAGTGCGGGGTGCTGCCGGTCCCCGCGGTCGCGAAGTTGAAACCGTTCCCCTTCTTTGACGCCTCGACGAAGTCGCGCAGATCCTTGTAGGGCGCGTTCTTCGGCACCACGATGACCGAAGGCGCAAGGCCGATCATGGCCACGGGAACCAGCGCGTCATCCTTGAACGGCATTGACTTCTTGATCATGCTGTTGGAGATGACGCCGGCTGCGCTGATCAGGAAGGTATAGCCATCCGGCGCGCTCTTGGCCACGATGTCGGCGCCCACGGTGCCGCCCGCGCCGGGCCGGTTCTCGATCAGCACGGTCTGGCCCAGCGCCTTGGTTGCGCCCTCGGCCGCGGCGCGCGCCATCAGGTCATTGGCGCCGCCGGCGGCAAAGGGCACGACAAAGCGAATCGTCTTTGCCGGCCACTGTTCTTGTGCGCAAGCCGGGGCCGCCGCGATGAGGGCTGCCGTTGCCAACAGGCCCAGGGTGAATCGGTTTTTAATGGTCAAGGCATGTCTCCGTTCTTGGGTAGGGATATGAGCGCCGGCGGCGGGCGCCGGCTATGGCGCCGTCACTCACCTGCGCCATCGGCGGCAGATCTGCGATTCCCGCCCTGCCTGCCATGACGCGATTATCCCATTCGACCAATACTGTCGGAGCTTGCGCTTCTCATATCAAGCAAGCGGCAATGGCGCAGGGCCAGGCGTGGTTCAGGTTCTCAGCAGACTGCAGACTTCGCCATGGCCTGGCCGTGCTTGCGCCGGCCCGTCGGCGCCCTGTTGCTATTCGGCGCCCAGCCCGCGACGCGCACGCCGCGAGTAGTAGGCAAAGGTGGCTTCGAATCGCTTTTGGGTGCTGACCCAGCGCTGCGCTTCGCAGCCCAGATCGTGCGGGATCGGCTGGATCGGGCCCGCCGCCATGGCCAGCAGTTGCAGCCGGGCGGCACGCTCGAACATCACACCCAGTACGCAGGCTTCTTCCACCGTGGCACCGGCCACCAGCAGGCCGTGGTGGGACAACAGGATGGCCTTCTTGTCACCAAGGGCTCCCGAGATGATTTCTCCCTCTTCATTGCCGACAGGAATGCCAGGCCATTTCTCAAGGAACGCGCACTGGTCGTAGAGCACGCACGTGTCCATATGCGAAATGACCAGCGGCACCTCCAGCATCGCCAGCGCCGAGGCGTGCGGCGCGTGCGAATGGACAATGCAGTTCAGGTCCGGACGCGCACGGTAGAGCCAGGAATGGAAGCGGTTGGCCGGGTTCGGCATGCCGCTGCCTTCGAGGACTTCCAGGTCTTCGTTGACGAGCAGCAGGTTGTCGGACGTGATTTCGTCGAAGCCCAGACCCAGGCGCTGGGTCCAGTAGGTGCCAGGCTGTTCTGCGCGCGCGGTGATCTGGCCTGAGAGGCCGGAGTCGTGCCCGAAGGCGAACAGGATCCGGCAGGTTTCGGCTACTGCCTCGCGCAGCGGCATTTTCTGCGTGCGCAGTTCCATCTGGATTTTCTGGAGCGAGGCGGCGACGATTTCGCTCTTGCTCAGTTGCATGGTGCTGGCCATGGGATTTTCCTTTCGTTGTGCTGGAGAAGCGGAGCTTTCAGTCCGCGTTACCTGGTCTTGTTGTCAGCCTTGAGCAAGGCCGACCAGCGCTGGTCTTCTTCTTTGATCAGCTTGCGGAATTGTTCGGGCGACGATGACATCGGTTCAGTGCCCTGTGCCATCAGCGTGGCCTTGAACTTGGGGTTCGATACCACGCCGGCAATGGCTGTGTTGAGCTTCTTCACGATGGCGGCATCAAGGCCGGCAGGCGCAATCAGGCCTGCCACCGAACCGGACACGATGGTCGGCAGGCCCAGTTCCGGTGTCGCCGGCACGTCCGGCGCGGTGGCCAGCCGCCGCGGATTGGCAACGGCCAACGCCCGCAGCTTGCCGGAGGCGACGAATGGCATCACCTGCGGCGTGGCCTCGAATGTCATGTTGACCTGCCCCGAGACGACGTTGGTCACCGATTCTGCGCCGCTCTTGAACGGTACGTGCAGGAATTCGGCCCGGGCCGCGTCCTGCAGCACGCGCATGCCCTGGTACGGCGAGCTGCCGACGCCTGCGGTGCCTACGCTGACGGCGCCGGGCTGGCGTTGCGCGAGCTTGATCAGTTCGGGCAGCGTCCTGGCCGGGACGTCGGCGCCGACCACCACCAGATGGGGCGTGGAACCGACGAGCGAGATATAGGTGAAGTCCTTCGCGCTATCAAAGCTGACCTTGACGTCCGTATGCGGATTGACCGCAAGGACGCCCACGGTGGCAAACATCAGTGTGTAGCCATCGGGCCGGGCACGACGTACGAAATCCGCCGCGATGTTGCCGCCCGCGCCGGGGCGGTTTTCCACGACGATCGACTGGCCAAGCTGTTCAGACAGGGCCTTGCCGGTGGCGCGTGCCACCAGGTCAGTGATGCCGCCGGCGCCGAATGGCACCACCAGCGTAATGGGACGATCCGGATAGCCGGCCGCGTGGGCAGCAGGCAAACCACTGAGGAAGAGGGTGACAAACAGGGCTGCTGCACCTGCGAGATGGGGGCGCTTGGGACTCACTTGCATGCTCCTTCGGGGGCGGGTGGGGAAACAAGTGTGTCTATAATGACACCGAAGTGTCATTTAGGCAAACCGAGTTGCCGATGTGTCGTGCCGACCTTACAATCCGAGCCGACCCATGCGCCTGTCCGGGCGCTTCTAACCAGTGACTGCGGATGATCAGGAAGCAAGAATCGGGCGCTCCGGCCGCTCTTTCGACCATCGCCGAACGGCTGGCGGCACTGCGCAAGCTCAACGGGCTGACGCTTGAGGAACTGGCGCAACGGGCATCGCTGACCAAGAGCTACCTGTCCAAGCTGGAGCGCGGCCTGTCGTCGCCGACCATCGGTACGGTGCTCAAGCTGGCCGAGGCCCTCGACGTGACCGTCGACCAGCTGATCGCCAAGCCGCAGCGCGGCAATGAGATCCTGCTGGTCAAGGCCGCGGACCGGGTTCCGTTCAGCCCGTCCGCCGAGCGCCAGGGCTATACCTACGAAGCCATTGCCACGGAGCGCGTGGACAAGGCGATGCAGCCCTTCGTCATGGTGCCGCCGTTCACGCTGGCACAAGACCAGCCAATGGCCAGCCATGCCGGCGAAGAGCTGATCTTCGTCGTATCGGGCGAGATGGAGGTGCTGTTCGATGACCGCACGGTACGGATGCGGGCTGGCGACTCGCTGTATTTCAACGCATCGATCCCGCATCGCTCGCGCTCGATTGGCAAGACCCTGGCACAGGCGCTGGTGGTAGTCAGCGACCGGAAGAGGGTGGGGTAGCGCGTGGTTTGCCACGCCATGGAATCTTCTGATCACGAGTTCGCGCTTTCACAACCGTGCAGGCAAGCGCCCCGATCCGGTGATTGCACCGGGACCGCGGACATGGCGGCCTGTGCTGAATGCCGCCCTGCCCGCGATCCGGCCCTCAGGCCTCAGGCGCGCTCGATCATGCGCAACACCGACGCGGCCAGGGCGCCATCGGCATCGCCCAGCAGGTCGACCGCGTCGAAATGATGGCCGCGCTCCTGCACCACCACCTGCACGTCAAAGCCGCATTCGCCCAGCAGCGCCTGGTATTCGCGCTGCAGCCGGTGGTACTCCGGCGACTCATCCCCGCCAACGGTCAGGATCATGGGCAATTTCACTCGTGGAACATGATGAATCGGGCTGTAGCTGGCGACATCCGCCTCGGTCAGGCCGACCACCTTGTTGAGATAGCACAGGCGGATAGGTTCGAGGTCATACAGGCCGCTGATCGCGCATCCGCCCTTGAGCACGTCAGCGGGGAGGCCGAACGACTCCCAATCGGTTCCTGCCAGCGTGGCGGTGAGATGTCCGCCGGCTGAGTGGCCGGATACATAGATGCGGTTCGCATCGAACCCCAGTTCGGCCGCATTGCCGTGGAGCCATGCCACGGCGTCGCGATTATCGCGGACGATCTCGGCCATCCCGACCTCCGGGGCGAGCCGGTAGTTCACCACGGCGACGTTGATGTCGTGCTTCAGGTACGGGGCGGCAACGTGGCTGAAGTCCGACTTGTCCAGCGATTGCCAGTAGCCGCCATGAATGAAGACGAGCAACGGACGGCTCCTGGTGGCTGCGGGAAAGAAGTCCAGCGCCTGCTTGGCGTCCAGGCCATACGCAAGGTTCTCCTTTACGGGATGGGCGCGACGGAATGCGGCGCTGGTGTTCTCCCATCCCTTGAAGATGTCCTGGAACCCGGGAATTCCCGCCCTGACGTTGTACTGCTTGTCCAGTTCTTCCTGATTGAAGTTTCGATACACTGACATTACTTTTGGCTCCAGACTGTGGGACCGATGCCTCGATTCCATTTGATCGTTGCGACGCATTTGGCGTCCGGCCAAAGATACGTATCGGCGTGTGGCTGCGCGCGCCCCTGGATGACAACGACTATCGCAAAGACGCCATGTTTGGAAAGAGCGAAAACCGGGATGACTACCAGGCGATAGACCGGCGAGTGGGCGGGATGGCGCGCAAGCTGAAGGACGGCTTCTATATCTCCGCGCATTCCCACCCGCGTGGCCAGCTGATCTACGCCTATGTGGGCGCTATCCTGGTGACCACCGATTTCGGCTCCTGGGTGGTGCCGCCTCAACGCGCGGTCTGGGTTCCGTGCAACGTCGAGCACGCCATGCAGGCCTGCGGCGATGTGGAAATGCGCACGGTCTATATTCGCGCTGATGCCATTCCTGATGAGTTGCGCAACTGTTGTGTCGTCGCTGTGCCGCCGCTGCTGCGCGAACTGATATCGGCCGCCGTGCGCATGCCGCTGGACTATGACGAAAGCGGCCGCGACGGCCTGGTGGTGCAGCTTCTGCTGCAGGAACTGCGCCCGCTTTCCGTGGTGCCGCTGCATCTGCCGATGCCCAAGGACCCTCGGCTGAGCAAGATCTGCGCAAAGATCCTCGAGGACCCTGCCGATGAGACTTCCGTGGCGGCGTGGAGCCGTTCGGTCGGCGCCAGCGAGCGCACCATCATCCGCCTGTTTCCCGAAGAAACGGGCATGACCTACAGCCGCTGGAAGCAGCAGGCCCGGCTGATGGCCGCGGTACGCCTGCTTGCCGAGGGCCGCCATGTCACGGACATCGCGCTGCAACTTGGCTATGAGAGTCCAAGTGCCTTCAGTGCCATGTTCAGGCGTGCGCTGGGCATGACGCCGACCGAATACTTCAGGGACATGGCTGGCGACTAGGCGCCAGCCGGCAGGTTGGCGTCTGCGCGACATCAACTGGCGTCGCCACGCGAATCTAAGGCTTAACCGTGCGGCACAGTCGTGGTGTCGGCGGAGGCCCGCACCGTGCTCACTTCGCCGACACTTTTTCAAGTCGAGGAGTCAGTATGTCAGTGATGGATCGTATCCAGGCTGCCGGCATTGTCTTGCCTGCCACGGAATTTCCCAAGGCGCACTATGTCCCTTACACCCTGCACCATGGTTTGCTGACGGTGTCGGGGCAGTTGCCGCTTCAGGACGGCAAGCCGGTCTTCGTCGGCAAGGTCCCGGGCGCAGTCACCGTCGAAGCGGCACAGCAGGCCGCGCGGTTGTGCCTGGCCAACCTGCTGGGTTGGGTGGCGGCAGCGACCGATGGGGATTTCGAACGAATCCGGGGCATCGTCCGCGTTGGAGGCTATGTTGCGGCGGAGCCGGGTTTCCATGATGCGCCGCTGGTGATCAATGCAGCGTCGGAATTGCTGAACCGGATCTTTGAAGAGAGAGGGCGCCATGCCCGCCTGGCGCTCGGCGTGGCGAGCCTTCCCTTCGGTGCCCCGGTGGAGATCGAGGCGACATTTGCGCTGGACGCGTAGGCGATGGGCACCGCGAAAAAGGCGGGGTACGCCGACGTCCTGGTCGGACTGCAATATGGCGATGAGGGGAAGGCGCGGGTCGTCGATCACCTCGCCGGCGAGTACCAGGTGATTGCGCGCTTCAACGGCGGCGCGAACGCCGGGCATACCATCGCCACGCCTGACGGAACCTTGCGGCTACGGCAGGTCCCCTCCGGGGTGCTGCATCCCGGCGTTGCGCTCTACATCGGCTCAGGCTGCGTGATCGGGTTGCAGCAACTGGCAGCCGAAATCGAGATGCTCGCGGCGCAGGGGATCGATCTGGGCGGGCGGTTGACGATCAGTGACAGGTGTCCGGTCGTCCAGCCTCTCCATGTCCTGGCCGATCGCCACGATGGCGCCCAGATTGGCACCACCGGCAACGGCATCGGCCCGTGTTATGCGGATCTCGCGACCCGCGTGCGGGGAGGGGAGCGATCTTCGTTTCAGCTCCGCGACCTGGTGGTTGACGGGAGCCGGGTGTTCGAGCAGATGATGCGGCTGGCCGTGCAGCGCGACGGCGACGGCGAGGGTCTTGTGGCCGTGGTGAACGCGATGCGCCAGGCGTGGAAGGTGGTTGAGCCGTTCGTGACGGACGATCCGGTTGCGCTCTTGCGGCGGGTCGAAGCGGGTGCCAATGTGCTCTTCGAGGGCGCGCAGTCCGTCATGCTCGATGTGGTGCAGGGCGTTCAGCCTTGGGTCACGTCCAGCCATACGATGCCTTCTTACGCGTATGTGGGTGGCGACCTCCCATGCAAGTATCACCGCAAGACCATCGGCGTCGCCAAGGCGATCGTATCCCGGGTCGGCAGCGGGCCGTTGCCAACCGAACTTGGCGCAGGGCGATCCGAGGCCTATTGCGCCGATGCGGCGCGGGAGGGCCGCGGCGGGGCCGACGAGGCGGCCAGGCTGGATCCGCTGGCTTTGCTCGCCGAAGCGGACGAATTCTCCATCGGCGTGGCGATCCGGATGCTGTCGAATGAGTACGGCACCGGAACCGGCCGGCCACGGCGGGTAGGGCTGCTTGACGTGGCGCAGCTCCGGCTTGCTGTACGGCAATGCGGGGTTGACGAGGTGTATCTGAACAAGTGCGACAGCCTGGCGGCCTTTGACCGCACGCGCGAGCGCTGCATCCCGGTCGTTGCCGGCGCCACTGACACCGGTGGCCAGCGCGTGGTGCGGTTTCCTGCCTTTGCCGAAGACACCATCCCGACGGATGCCACTTCCCCCCTGCCTCCGCAACTGGAAGCCCTGCTTGAATGGCTGGCGGATGCCATTGGCCGGCCCTTGCGCGGAATTGGTTTGGGGCCCGGACGCGCGCAGATGCGGCATTTTCAGAACCATCAGCAGACGAGACCATGACGACCACGACACCCGCCTACCTTCACAACGAAATGCGCCGGACCGACCTGGCCTGGACCGACTGGCCGGCCATCGAGGCCTTCCTCCGGAACGAGCTGATCTGCCGGGTCGCGGTGCATGACACACCCTATCCCTACATTACCGCGCAGAGCTTTACCTTCACCGGCGACGCCTTCCTGATCCACAGTTCCAGATTCGGAAAGCTGGCCTCGGCGATTCGGGCGAATCCCCTGGTCACGATCGAGGTCGACCGGCCCGTGGCCTTGCTGAAGGCACCGAAGGGACAGAATACAAGCCTCGAGTACTACAGCGCCATCGCGCGATGCGAAGTCAGGCTGCGGGACAGTACCGACGAGGTGCGTGCCCACCAGTACCAGGCGCTGGACAAGTTCCGGCCCGAGAAAGACTACTCGCCGATCGAGGACGGCGCAGCCAGCCAGATCGTTGCCTATCGCTGCGAGATTCGTGAGATGAGCGCGAAGAAACGCATTCTTGCCGATGGACAGTACTCGCCACCGGGTCAGCCGAAAGCGCCGTACCTGCGCTATCCCTTCCAGTCCGGTGCCACGCTGTCCGGCTTGCCGCCGGAGGCATTCGATCCCCACAGGTTTGCTTCCAGGTGAGTCAGGCCATCGCGCGACATGAAGAGGTGCTCCGGCACCTCTTTTTTTTGGTTCAACGAGGAATTCCGGGGAACGCCGCCTTGATCTTTAGGAAGAAGTAGTCCTCGACACGGTAGCCGTAGGCTCGGCGCTTGATGACTTTGATGGTGTTGTTGATGCCCTCAACGACGCTTGTGTTCAGCGGGTACCGGCATCACGCGCTATACGATGCCCGAGCGAACTGTTACGCCTTCCTGTGAGCGGAGAGGTGAACATTCGGATATCCGCATATTCTGATTTGACGCCTTCATTGCATGCTGCACTGCAAGTGTCGAACAAATCGGAGACACGATTTCACAGCGCGGTCGGCCGTCTCAGTTCGACCCAGTGCTGCCTCTCAAATGAGATGGACGACCGTCAGGTTCCAGCGCGACATGAGACCATCGCGGATGAGACCACGTCGACGACTTTGCGAATTGGAGTTCTGGATGACAGCTAGCGTCACGCACGCAAGCTCGTCGCAGCCTACGGAAAGTCTTCACGGTGCTCCGCCCATGTCAGGATCGCATCCAGTGCCGGGCACAACGCCTGGCCCCAATCAGTCAGGCGGTAGTCCACCTTCGGCGGCACCTGATGATAGACCGTACGTGTCACGATGCCGTCCGCTTCGAGGCGGCGTAGCTGCTGGGCAAGCATCTTCTGTGTGATGCCGGGGATCAGTCTCTCGAGGTCCGAAAAGCGCTGTACCTGACCACCGAAAAGGTGAAACAAGATCACCAGCTTCCAGCGGCCTTCCAGCAGCTTGAATGCGGCTTCGACATCGATTGCGGCAGTCGCGGGGGTGTAGTTTTTTCGGTTAGCCAAGGGTTACTTACTTTTTTGTGCGTTCTTGCGATACGGTAACTGTAGCGCCATGATTGGGGCATGCAAACCTTCACGTTGAGGTAAACCCCGATGAACATGATGCTGCCTCCGCCACTGGATGCCTATCTGCTCGCGGAAACCGTCACGGACACCGCCCCTCTCTCGAACTGCTTTACCGCCGATGCCGTTGTGCGGGACGAAGGCCGCACGATCAAGGGGCTGGAAGCAATCCAGGCCTGGAAGAAGGACAGCAAAACCAGGTACCAGTACAGCATTGAGCCGTTGGACGTCTCCCAGAACGGCGCCACTGTGACGATGCACGCACGACTCACGGGCACATTCCCTGGCAGCCCGGTCGAGCTGACCTACACGTTCGTCCTGGCCGGCGGCAGGATTGCGTCGCTGGAGATTCGCCAATGAGCTCCGCACCCGAACTTCTGGGGCTTCGGGCGCTCGTTACGGGCGGAACGAAAGGCGTCGGCAAAGCCGTCGTCGCACGCCTTTGCGAGGCAGGTGCGAACGTTCTGACGACGGCGCGTTCCCGTCCCGATGAACTTGCCGAAGAACGGTTCATCGGGGCGGACATCACGACGGCCAAGGGCTGTAAAGCCATTGTCGACGCCGTGCTCAAGCGGTTCGGTGGCGTCGATATAGTCGTGCACGTCGTGGGCGGCTCATCTGCACCGGCCGGTGGCTTCAGCGTGCTAGATGACGATGAATGGAACAAGGCATTGAACCTGAACCTATTCCCGGCAGTGCGCATCGATCGCGCGCTGTTGCCCTCGATGGTCGAGCAGCGTTCGGGCGTCATTATCCACGTCACGTCGATCCAGCGGCAATTACCGTTGCCGGAGGCGACGATTGCCTATGCCGCCGCCAAGGCTGCCCTGTCAAACTACAGCAAAGCCTTGTCCAAGGAGGTCAGTCCGAAGGGCGTTCGCGTCGTGCGTGTCTCACCGGGCTGGGTCGAGACGGATGCCGCCGCAGGTCTCGTTGCCGAGATCGCCCGCCAAGGCGGCATCGACGCGGAAGGCGCCCGCAAGGTCATCATGGATTCGCTCGGCGGCATTCCTCTTGGCCGGCCATGCTCACCCCGGGAAGTGGCAGAACTCATTGGTTTCCTCGTCTCTGGCCGCGCCAGCGCCATCACCGGCACTGAGTACGTCATCGACGGAGGAACTGTTCCGACTGCGTGATCTGAGCCGCTTGCCCGGCCGCCCTGGTGTCGAACGTGTCTGCCTACGGACAGGCAGCCACGACCAAGCCTCTTCTGCGAGACAGGGCTTCTGTTCGCGACCGCCGCAACGGTCTACGAGCCGACGGTCACAGCATCATTGACGACTGTCTCTTATCGGTCCGGGAGCGGGCAGTCGTGAAATTTCCTTGAGCGACTCAAGCTGGCCGAACTCGGCCGTCGGACCAGTGGCCTTCCCCGGAAATCGGCGATGAACCTTTTTTTTTGGGGCCCACGCGACCCGCGGCAATTGGCTTGGCACCTGCGAGACAGACCTTGGCGTTCCCGCGCGCGTCGCGGCTGCGTCTCCACGCGACAGTAGCAGGCGATATCGCATCGATGCGTTATCGCCTGCCGCCAGTGCCCAAGAGCGCTGGTACTGGAACTACTGGAGACAAGATGAAGCTTACCTCTCTCGAGCTGATGCGCGTGCGCACCGGCGACCGGCTGGAACGGCTACCCGTATGCGGGTATCACCGCCTTCTGTTTGCCATCATTGCGCTGGCCTTCTTTTTCGATAACCTCGACCTGGCCATGATGACGTATCTGCTGGGATCGATTCGGACGGAATTCGGGTTGACCGCAGCGCAGGCCGGCATGCTCGGCAGCGCCAGCTTCGTCGGCATGGCCACTGGCGCGATCAGCTCCGGCGTGCTGGCGGACAAGTTCGGCCGCAAGCCGGTCTTCCAGGTCAGCATGATCATCTGGGGCGTGGGCAGCTATCTGTGCTCCACCGCGAACGGTCCCATGGAGCTGGGTGCGTATCGGCTGTTGCTCGGGCTCGGCATGGGCATGGAGCTGCCATTGGCGCAGACGCTGATGTCGGAATTCATTCCCGCGCGCCAGCGCGGCAAGTACCTGGCGCTGATGGACGGAAACTGGCCGATCGCCTTCATTTGCGCTGGGCTGATGTCGTACTACGTGCTGAGCGCCTACACCTGGCGCACGATGTTCCTGCTCGGCGCGGTCCCGGCGCTATTCCTGATCGTAGTCCGCCGCTTTGTGCCCGAGTCCCCGCGCTGGCTGGAGTCGCAGGGACGCCATGCCGAAGCGGCCGACATTGTCGACCGTATCGAGCAATCGGTCATGCGGCGGATGAAGCTCGATGCGTTGCCGGAAGTCACGCCGGCGGCAGCGGCGGCGGAGCCGGCCACATCGGGCCTGCGCGTGCTCTGGTCCCGCGAGTACCGTAGTCGGACCTTGACCGTATGGGGCCTGTGGTTCTTCGCCCTGCTGGGGTTCTACGGCCTCAATACCTGGATTGGCGCGTTGCTGCAGCAATCGGGCCTCGGGGTAACCAAATCCGTGCTGTACACGGTGTATATCTCAATCGGCGGCATTCCCGGCTTTCTCTGGGCCGCATGGGCGGTGGAGCGCTGGGGGCGCAAGCCAGCATGCGTGGCGACTCTGGTGGGCGGGGCGTGCATGGTGTTTATCTACGGCAGGGTCGCCGGGTCCAGTCCCGACCCCATGGCGCTCTTCCTTTCCGGCGGCATGATGCAGTTCTTCATGTTCGGCATGTGGGCAGTGCTCTATACCTATACGCCGGAACTGTATCCCACGCGGGCGCGCGCTTCAGGTTGCGGGATGGCGTCGACGGTCGGGCGGATCGGATCGCTGCTGGGTCCGGCGTTGGTGGGGCTGGTTCTGCCCGTTGCCGGCCAGGCTGGAGTGTTCTGCCTTGGCGCGCTGTGTTTCCTTGCTGCGGCCGGCATCGTGTTCCGGTTCGGCATCGAGACCCGTGGCAGAGCGCTGGAGACCATTGCTGACTAATACCGCCCCTAGCGATGCATGCGCCCGGGCCCGGCAGCCTTCATGATGCACGCAGGCGCTTCGCATTTGCCATCGCGCGGCCGTGGATCGGCGCGAGGATCTGCTGCATCAGGTTTGTCGCCAGGTCTGCCAGCTGCAGCGGGTTGCCGGGGAACCCGGCGGCCAATTGCAGAAGGTCGGCCTGGCGTTCGAACCATTGCGCGGCGGATCGACTGGACGCCAGCGTCGCCGCGGCCGCGGAGGTCGCCCAAAGATGATCGCTGGTGTCCTTTGCGAGGGTCATGGTCAGGTTGATCCATCCCGAACCCATGGCAAGCAACGATTCAGACGCGGCCTCTCCTTTCTCAACGCTCATCAGGCTGAATTCGCGCTGGTCCTGTTCGCCAGGCGCCGGACCGGCGATGGCCATGCGCGTGGTGCGAATGCTGACGACATGTATTGCTGCCTGGAGCAGTTCGCACATGTCACGAAAGAGGCGGGAGGAGTTTGCAGAAGCGTCGAGGATCGGCTGCGGAAGAGGGGAGGAGGGCACGCGGGTTTTCCTTCGGCATCCGACGAATAACGGACACCTGGCAAGTTCTTGGGAGGCGAGCGGCGTCCGGGTCGCTTTTCGAAGGCGTAGCCGGCTGGCATGCCTCCAAGCATAGGGGTATTTATGTTGCATTGCACCATTTCTTTTGGTTTTCTGCGCTGGATCGGCACGACACGACAGGATCCGGCTTCCCCCGAGCCGCGCTACGCCAAAGCCCTGATTGGTGTCGAAGCCTCAACAGTGTGGGTACCTTGGCGCGCCTACCGCCGTGCGCCGCCGCGGCCTACGATTTGCTCCATGCCGCGGCACGCAGTGGTGAGTGCCACGGCATCCCTTCACATTTTCCATCCCTCAGGAGCCGACATGACTCAACGCGTGAATGCCATGAAGCAGTCCCCCGAACTCTTCAAGAAGTACCTGGAATTCGGCACCCTGCTGCAGGACAATGCGATCGAGCCATCCATCCGTGACCTGGTCGAGATTCGCGCTTCGCAACTCAATGGCTGTGCCTTCTGCCTGGACATGCACGTCAAGCAGTCGCGCATCCATGGCGAGCGAGAGCTCCGCCTTCACCATGTCGCGATCTGGCGCGAATCGACGCTGTTCCAGCCGCGCGAGCGGGCCGCGCTGGCGTGGACCGAGGTGCTGACCAATATCCCGCCGCACGGTGTGCCGGATGACCTGTACGAGCGCGTGCGCGCGCATCTGTCGGAAAAGGAACTCTCGGACCTGACCTTTCTGGTCATGGCCATCAATGGCTGGAACCGGCTGAACGTGGCCTTCCGGACCGTGCCGGGCTCGGCCGACAAGGCCTATGGCCTCGATAAGGCAAAGCTGGATTGACATCGTGAAAATCATCAGAACGCTGGGCCTGGCCCCGCTGCTGCTTTCCGTCCTGCTGGTGGCGCAACCGGCCATGGCTGCGCCGCCGGAGCCCAAGGTGACGCTGCTGTCGACAGAGGCGCTTCCGGAATATCCCGGCAAGGAGGTGCAGATGATCGTGGTGGAATACCCGCCCGGCGGCGCCGACCCGGTGCATCGCCATGACGCGCACGGATTCGTCTATGTCCTTGAGGGCAGTATCGTGATGGGAGTCCGGGGCGGCAAGGAAGTCACGCTGACTGCCGGGCAGACCTTCCACGAAGGCCCTGACGATATTCATATTGTCGGGCGCAACGCCAGCAACACCAGGCCCGCGAAGTTCATGGTGCTGTTGCTGAAGAACAAGGGCGCTCCGATCCTGACGCCAACGAAGTAGCACATTGGCCGGCTGCGGATGCGATCCCGAAGGTTCAGGGATCGCATCCGCGGGCCCGTCGTTGCGCGCAGCTCAGTCAACCACTGCCACGACGCTGACAATGCCCTGCCTGGCCATCTTCACATAGGGGCAGAAGCGCTCGGTATTGCGCACCAGTTCTTCCGCCACCTGTCGTTGCACGCCAGGCATCCTGACCCGGATGTCCGCGGCCAGCGCGAAGCCGCCGTCAACGGGATCGCGGCCGAACGCTATCTCCACTTCCACTGCGAGGTTGTCGACGCTGACATTGGATCGCTGGGCCAGCAGGTTCAGCGCCCCATGAAAGCAGGCGGCATATCCCGCGGCGAACAACTGCTCGGGATTGGTGCCGTGGCCGTGGCCGGGGCCGCCCAGCGCCGCCGGCAGCCGCAGGTCGATGACAAGATTGCCGTCGTCGGAACGCGCCACGCCCGAGGCGCGGCCGTGTCCGGTTTCCCCGCCCGAGACGGTGACGGTCGTGGTGTAGAGGGCGTGGAAGCCCTGCCCGCGATACTTGTCGAGCAGGCTCAGCGGGGGGGCTTGCAGCCCCTTGTTGTCCATATGGCCCGCCCGCGTTGTCAGGCCTTCGGCTTCTGGCTCTGTCGCAGCCACGCTTCGAAAGCGGTCTTGCCCAGGCGTGCCGGGCCTTCCGGTACCAGCGTATCGTCTTGCAGTTCGGCGCCGAAATAGCGGGCCTTGCCATCGACGACAACCTTGCGCGGATCCTTGGTGGCATCGAGATAGCGTTGCACGAGGTCGCTCAGGTGGAAGCGTTCCGGCCCGGCGATATCGACGATGCCGTTGACGGGATCGGCAAGGGCGTGGTCGGCCACAGCTTCGGCCACGTCATCCGAGGCAATCGGCTGGATCGATGCGGATGACAGGCGCACGGAATCGCCATCGGCGCCCGACTGGACGATGCCGCCAAGGAATTCGAGGAACTGCGTGGAGCGGACAATGGTGTAAGGGATGCCGGCGTTCCGGATCAGCGCTTCCTGCGCAATCTTGCCGCGGAAGTAGCCACTTTGTGAGAGCTTGTCCGTGCCGACCACTGACAGCGCCACATGGTGCGCGACACCGGCTGCCTTCTCCGCCGCCGCAAGGTTGCGGCCGGACGTCTCGAAGAAATGCAGGACGGCATCATCCGCGAACGATGGCGAGTTGGCCACGTCCACGACAACCTGCGCCCCGGCAAGTGCCTGGCTCAGGCCTTCGCCTGTCAGCGCATTCACGCCGGTCTGCGGAGACGCGGCAACGACTTCATGGCCTTGCCCGGCAAGCCGGGCGACGACCTTGCTGCCGATCAGGCCAGTACCTCCAATCACAACGATCTTCATCATGCACCTCGATTCTGGTGGAAGGGATGGGCATCCAACCCATGTCCCATGCTAGGCGAAGGGGTGCAGTGACGGTAGCGCCGGCGGCGGACGCATGGTGTTTCCCGTTCGGCACCAATGGTGCGGCCGGGTTGTGGCGTTTTCTCAGCCGGTCACCTTCGACCGATACTCGCTGGGCGAGAAGCCCAGGTTGCGCTGGAACGTAAGGCGCATCCGTTCCTCGCTGCCGAAGCCGCACTGCCTTGCGATCTGCTCCACCGGCAGATGCAGGTCCTGGAGCAGCCGGCGTGCGGCTTCCAGCCGGAAATGCTCAACCCCCTTGGCCGGGGTGCGCCCGGTCTTTTGCTTGTAGACCCGGGCAAAGTTGCGGGGGCTCATTCCGACCTGTTCGGCGAGCTGTTCCACTGACAGCCCTTCCCGCGACAGGTTTTCGATGATCCATAGATGGAGCGCCTCGAACAGCGGCACGTGCCGGCTCTGCGCCAGCAGGATCTCGCTGATCTGTGGCTGCGTGCCCGGCCGCTTGATGAAGACCGCCAGCTCCCTGGCCGCGCTCAGCGAGATATCGTGGCCATAGTCGTCCTCGACCAGCGCAAGCGCCATGTCGATGCCGGTGGTCACGCCGGCCGAGGTCCAGATGCGGTCCTGGCGGACGAAAATGGCGTCCCGGTCCAGTTCGACCGCGGCAAAGCGCGCGCGGAACTGCGCATGCATCGCCCAGTGAGTGGCAGCGCGCCTGCCGTCAAGCAAGCCCGCTTGCGCAAGCAGGAAGGCCCCGCTGCAGACCGAGGCAACGCGGCGTACCTGTCCGGCGGCCTGCTGCAGCCAGGCGACCAGCGAGGTGGCGCTGTCGAGCACCCTGACCATCTCGGGGGCACCCGGGAGGATGATCGTATCGATGTGCTGCAGATCGATTTCCGAGAGCGCCATGGCCTGCACGGCGGTGCCTTCGGCCGAGGCAACCAGGCCGCCGTGCTCGCTTGCCAGATAGCTCCGGTAGCCGGCGAAGCCGCGTTCGCGTGCAAACCGGGAGGCAGCCCAGAACACGGTTTGCGGTCCGGTGAGATCAAGCAGGCTCATGTCCGGGAAGGCCACGAACAGAAGATTGCGTGGCTGGTCGTCAAGTGTCCGGGAAGAGGGCGCAGGCGGAGAGGGAACCATGGCAGGGATCTTGAAAGTCGATGGATGTTATGCCGCCGGCGCGATCCCGCGCAAGGCATGTGGCCGGCAAGCACGCGCAGTGCGACGCCTTCGCCACGGATCGCAGCGGAAGGCCCTGTGGACCGGCGCCTTCCGCTGCTTCATATCTGCATTGTCGCCGCTCGCGCCGGGCCGGATGGCAGAAATCCAGGGGCATCTGTCATTTACCCGGGCATGGCGGGTCATTACGATCATGCCATGGTTGTGCACCGCACAGCGTGGATCCTCATTCGTTGCGCCGCTCCGAAAGGCAATGACATGGACATCGTCGTTCCAGACGTTCGCCTGACGTCCCCTGTCAACCGCGGGGGGGCGGATAGAGACGTAACCGGTATGCCGCAGCGGGGCTTTCGCCCCGGCCCGCCGGATCGCGCGGACGGGCTGTCCGCCAGTTTCGCGGCAAGCTACGCCGGCATCATCGCCTTCATGGCGGTCGCCACCGAGGGCAGCTTCTCCAAGGCGGGCGAGCGGCTGGGCATCGGCCGCTCAGCGGTCAGCCGCAACGTCCTGAAGCTGGAAACGCAGCTGAGCACCCGGCTGTTCCTGCGCACCACGCGCACCACCCAACTGACCCGCGAGGGCGAGCGCTTCTTCGAGAACTGCCACCAGGGCGTGGCGCATATCGTCGAGGCCATGAACGACATGCTGGAACTGCGCCTTGGACCGCCAAGCGGCCTGCTTCGCATTAGCGCGACGGCCGGCTTCGGCCGCAAGGTGGTGGCGCCGCTGCTGTCGAAGTTCTCGGCGGCTTATCCGGACATTTCCCTGGACCTGGTGCTCGATGACCGGCCAACGGACTTCGCGGCCGGGAACATCGACGTCGCGTTCCGCAATGGCCGCATCGAGGATTCAAGCATCGTTGCGAAGCAGCTGATCCCGATGCAGATGGCTGTGTGCGCGTCTCCTGCCTACGCGGCGCGGCATGGACTACCGTCGACGCTGGAGGATATCGCCCGGCACGAATGCATCAACACCCGCATCGCCGGCGCGCGCATCCTTGAATGGGAATTCAAGGTCGAGGGGCATGTGCGCAAGGTTGTGCCTGCCGCAAGGCTGACGTTCAATGACCCTGAGCTGGTGCTGGCGGCGGTGCTCGACGGGCTGGGCATCGCGCAGATGGCGGGCTACCAGGCCTGCGACCGCATCGCCCGCGGCGAACTGGTCATCGCCATGGGACGGTATGCGCCTGACGACCGCGGGCATTACATCTGTTACCTCAGCCGCCAGCACCTGCCCTCGCGCATCCGCGTTTTTGTTGACTTCATGACTGAAGAGATCCGGGCGCTCAATCTGCATTGCCTGGCGGATTTCTACACGGACTACTCGACGACAGGCTACCGGTCCTTCAGATAGCGTTGTTGTAAGGGCGCGGGCAATCGAATGTCCCGCCTCAGCTCCCGCACGCGTGAATCAGGAACTCCCTCAGCGCATCCGCCGGCTTGCCCAGCTTGCGCCCGGGCTGCCACAGCATGCCAACCTCCATGTCCGGCACCGCATTGGCAATCGGGCGGGCCTCGATCTGCTTTCCCTCCAGTGACCACGGGCGATACACCATGTCGGACAGCACGGTGACGCCGAAGCCATGCGCCACCAGCCCGCGCAGGGCCTCCATCGAGCCGGTCCGGAATGCGACCTTGGGTGCGAGCCGGTGGCTGCGCCAGTAACGCAGCGTGGATTCCTCGGCCTCGTCCACGGTGATGAGGATATACGGATAGGCCGCAATATCGCGCAGCGAAGGGCGCTCGACGGCCAGCAGCGGATGGCTGGACGAAGTCCACAACTGGCGCCGGGATCGCATCAGCGTATGGCGCTGGAAGCGCTGGGGCCGCTCCAGGTTCGACAGCAGCGCGATGCCCAGCTCGATCTCCCCCGCCAGCACGGCCCGCTCGATATCGGGCCGGTCCATGTCGAGCAGATCCAGTTCGATGTCCGGATAGTTGGTGCGAAAGCGCGCCAGCAGCCCCGGCAGGAAGTAGCCCAGCACCGTATAGGAGGCGGCAAGGCGCACGCTGCCCTGCAACCCGTGCACCTGGAAGCGCGGCTCGCGCAGCGCATCCTCGACCGAATCCAGGATCTGGCGGGCGTGCTGGAAGAAGAGGTGGCCTTCTGCCGTCAACGTCACCCCATGGGGCCGGCGCTCGAACAGGCGCACCGCCAGGCGCTGCTCAAGCGCCAGCACGGCATTGGTGATGGCCGACTGCGAGACATGCTCGGCGGTCGCGGCCATCGAGAATTGCCCGGTCTCCGCGGCCGCGACGAAGTAGCGGAACTGCCTCAGCGTGACTTCCTTGGCCAGTCTTTCCGAGCCTTCGCGCGCCTTGGACATGGGAATCTCCGGGTTATCCGTTTTTCAGATATCAGGTGTTTGAATTCATGATTTTACGATGACGGCACGGATTTCTAAACTGCTCCGGATACAAGAGAACAAGCACGGAGACTGAGATCGTGAATGCCCCGCTGAACCCCGCCTTGCTCGAAGCCCTGGCCAGCGCCAGCCTGGACGACAAGTACACCCTGGAGCAGGGCCGCGTCTACATGAGCGGCGTGCAGGCCCTGGTCCGCCTGCCAATGCTACAGAAGGCGCGCGACCGCGCCGCCGGCCTCAACACCGCCGGCTTTATCTCGGGCTATCGCGGCTCGCCGCTGGGCGGCGTCGACCAGGCCCTGTGGAAGGCCAAGCAGCACCTGGCGGCCAGCGACGTGGTGTTCCAGCCCGGCGTCAACGAAGACCTTGCCGCGACCGCCGTCTGGGGCAGCCAGCAGGTCAACCTGTTCCCCGGCGCCACGCGCGACGGCGTGTTCTCGATGTGGTATGGCAAGGGGCCGGGCGTGGACCGGTCCATCGACGTGCTCAAGCACGCCAATTCGGCCGGCTCGTCGCGCCATGGCGGCGTGCTGCTGCTGGCCGGCGACGACCATGCCGCCAAGTCCTCCACCGTGGCGCACCAGTCGGAGCACGTGCTGCAGGCCGCCGGCATCCCGGTGCTGTACCCCGCCAATGTGCAGGAGTACCTCGACTACGGCCTGCATGGCTGGGCCATGAGCCGGTATTCCGGCCTGTGGGTGGCAATGAAGTGCGTCACCGACGTGGTGGAGTCGACCGCCTCGGTCGAGATCGATCCCGAGCGCGTGCAGATCGCGCTGCCGCAGGACTTTGTCATGCCGCAGGGCGGACTCAATATCCGCTGGCCCGATTCCCCGCTGGAGCAGGAGGCGCGGCTGCTTGACCACAAGTGGTATGCGGCGCTGGCCTATGTGCGGGCCAACCGCCTCAATCGCGTCGTGCTCGATTCGCCGAACGCGCGCTTCGGCATCATGACCGCCGGCAAGGCGTACCTGGACGTGCGCCAGGCGCTCGCAGACCTGGGCCTGGACGATGACACCTGCGCCCGCATCGGCATCCGCGTCTACAAGGTGGGTTGCGTGTGGCCGCTGGAGGCGCATGGCGCCCGTGAGTTCGCCACCGGCCTGGAAGAGATCCTGGTGGTGGAAGAGAAGCGGCAGATCCTCGAATACGCACTCAAGGAAGAGCTGTACAACTGGCGCGAGGATGTGCGGCCCAAGGTCTTCGGCAAGTTCGACCAGCGTGGCAACGATGGCGGCGAGTGGTCGGTGCCGCGTGGCAACTGGCTGCTGCCCGCGCACTATGAATTGTCGCCGGCGCTGATCGCCAAGGCCATCGCCCGCCGGCTGGAACGCTTTGACCTGCCGGAAGCGGTGCGCGCACGCATTGCCGCGCGCGTGGCGCTGATCGAGGCCAAGGAGCGCGAGGCCGCGCAGCCGCGCATCGCGGTGGAGCGCAAGCCCTGGTTCTGCTCGGGGTGCCCGCACAATACGTCCACGCGCGTGCCGGAGGGCTCGCGTGCGCTGGCCGGCATCGGGTGCCACTACATGACCCTGTGGATGGACCGCAATACCGACACCTTCAGCCAGATGGGCGGCGAAGGCGTGGCCTGGACCGGCCAGATGCATTTCACCGGCGACAAGCACGTGTTTGCCAACCTGGGCGACGGCACGTATTTCCACTCGGGGCTGCTGGCCATCCGCGCATCGATCGCGGCCAAGGCCAATATCACCTACAAGATCCTGTTCAATGACGCCGTGGCAATGACCGGCGGGCAGCCCATCGACGGCGTGCTGACGGTGCCGCAGATTGCGCACCAGGTGCTGGCCGAGGGCGCGAAGAAGCTGGTCGTCGTCACCGACGAGCCGCAGAAGTATGGCGACGGCGCCATGCTGCCGTCTGGCGTGGCCGTGTTCCACCGCGACCAGCTCGACGCCGTCCAGGTCGAGCTGCGCGATACCGCGGGCGTCACCATCCTGATCTACGACCAGACCTGCGCGACCGAGAAGCGCCGCCGCCGCAAGCGCGGCACCTATCCTGACCCGGCCAAGCGCGCCTTTATCAACGACGCGGTCTGCGAGGGCTGCGGCGATTGCTCGGCCAAGTCCAACTGCCTGTCGGTGGAGCCGCTGGAGACCGAACTCGGGACCAAGCGCAAGATCAACCAGTCGTCGTGCAACAAGGATTTCTCCTGCGTCAACGGCTTCTGCCCGAGCTTTGTCACTGCCGAGGGGGCGCAGGTGCGCAAGCCCGCGGCAGCGGGTGGCAAAGGCACCGGCGCCGACTTCGAGGCGCTGCCGCTGCCGCGGCTGCCGGCCCTGGAGCGGCCGTACGGCGTGCTGGTCACCGGTGTGGGCGGCACTGGCGTGGTCACCATCGGCGGCCTGCTGGGCATGGCATCGCACCTTGAACGCAAGGGCGTGACCGTGCTCGACATGGCTGGCCTGGCACAGAAGGGCGGGGCTGTGATCAGCCACGTGCAGATCGCACCGGGCCCGGACGACCTGCATGCGACGCGTATCGCGACGGGTGAGGCGCGCCTGGTGATCGGGGGCGACGCCATCGTCTCGGCGTCGCCCGAGGTGTTGTCGAAGGTCCGGCATGGCCTGACCGCCGCCGTGGTCAACAGCGCCAACACGCCCACCGCGGAATTCATCAAGAACCCGAAGTGGAAGTTCCCCGGTGCCAGCGCCGAGCAGGATCTGCGCGCCAGCGTGGGCGATGCCTGCGCATTCTTCGACGCCAGCGCATGGGCGGTGACCCTGCTGGCCGACGCCATCTACTCCAACCCGCTGTTGCTCGGCTTTGCCTGGCAGAAGGGCTGGATCCCGCTGCAGCGTGAAAGCCTGCTGCGCGCGATCGAACTCAATGGGGTGTCGATCGACAAGAACCGGCTGGCATTCGAATGGGGGCGGTATCTCGCGCACCATGGCGAGGCGGCGGTCAAGGCGCACTTGCCGGGTGCTCCGGCGGCCCCGGCCGCACAGGTCGTGGCAATCCCGCAGGCGCTCGACACCCTGATCCGCAAGCGCGAGACGATGCTGGCCGAATACCAGAACTCTGCATATGCCGCCCGCTACCGCGAGGCTGTCGAGCGCATCCGCGCCGCGGAGCAGCAACTGGGCATCGACCGCAAGCTGCCGTTGACCGAGGCCGTGGCCCGCAACCTGGCCAAGCTGATGGCCTACAAAGACGAATACGAGGTGGCGCGCCTCTACGCCGATCCCGCCTTCCTGGACAAGCTGCGCGCCCAGTTTGAAGGGGAGCCCGGCCGCGACTACCAGCTCAACTTCTGGCTGGCGCCGCCGCTGCTGGCCAAGACCGACAAGGGCCACCCGGTCAAGCGCCGCTTCGGTCCGCGCACGATGACGGCATTCCGCTTGCTGGCGCGCCTGAAGGGGTTGCGTGGCACGGCGTTCGATGTGTTTGGTAAGACTGCCGAGCGCCGCGCCGAGCGGGCGCTGGTCAACGACTATCTGGCCTTGGTCGACGAGTTCGCGGCGTCCCTGAGCGCGGACAACGTCGACACCGCGCTGGCGCTTGCCGCGTTGCCGGAGGATATCCGCGGCTACGGCCACGTGAAGGAGGCCAGCATGGATGCGGCGGCAGTACGGCGGGACGCGTTGCTGGCGCAGTATCGCGGCGCGGCCCGGCGGGCTGCTGCTTGAGGGGCGGGCGGTTCGAGCCCTGCGCCGAACCGCCCCCCTGTCTATGCTTCGCGCCGGGCGAGCGCCAGAATGGCGCCCAGGCCCAGCATCGTCACGCCCGACATCCGGGTCATCAAGCGGGCGCGAGCTCCGCGGGCGGCGCCGGACTTGAGCAGACGATGCGCGGCAAACACGACAACAACGTCGACCAGCGTATTGAGCGCGACGCAAATGCAGCCCAACAGCACCAACTGCGGCACCAGAGCTTCGCTCGCCGAGACAAACTGCGGCAGGAACGCCAGAAAGAACAGCGCCGTCTTGACGTTCAGGACCTCGACCATGATGCCCTCGACCAGAGCGCGGCGCGCACCTCTGGATGGCATGGTTTCGAGCGTGACCGGCGCCTGCTTGCGCATCAGCATGCGAATCCCCAGGTACACCAGATAAGCAGCACCCAGATACTTGAGCAGGTTGAATGCCATGGCCGACTGGGCAATGACCAGCGACAGGCCCAAGGCTGCCGCGAGCACATGGAGCAAGCCTCCGAGGGCGGTGCCGAAGCATGAAGCCAGGCCTGCGGATCGGCCGCCAGCCACCGTTCGTGCAACGACATAGGCGATGGCCGGGCCGGGGGTGATGGCGAGAACGATGGCTGCGATCAGGAAGGGGATGAATGACATGGCGGGGTATTCGTCAATGGTGAGGAAAAGCTGAGCGCGGGCCCGGGGGCAATTCAACCAGCCTTGCGCATGGACTGCGCAAGTTCGCCATACCCCCGCGCCTCCAGGGTCTCGGCGGCACCGAGGCGGTCCCGCAACTCCTTGTTCTGGCTGAGCTTGACCTTGCCCACCAGCGAAGTGACGGCGATCTCGATGCCCACGATGTTGCGCAGCATGCTGTCGATGTACTCCGGCGCGGAGTCCCCCATCTTCCAGGGCCTGGGTTCGGCTGCCTCGTGCCGCCGTGTCAGGCGCGCAACCAGGCGGCGAACAAAACGCTCGTCGTCATGCACGGTGATCGTGCCGTGCGCGTGCACCACCTCGTAGTTCCAGGTCGGCACCTGGCGGTGCGCCTCATGCTTGCTCGGGTACCAGTTGGGCGAGATATAGGCCTCGGCGCCCCGGAACACGACCATGACCGGCGAGCCGGTGGGGCAACGCTGCCAGAGCGGGTTCGCGCGGGCCACGTGGGCTGTGAGCACGCCGTGGGTTCCCTCGCCGGGATCGAACTCGAACGGGATGTGGTCGGCATCCAGTCCGGCGCTGCCTTGCGTAACCAGCATCCCCAGCGGGTGCTCGCGGATGATGCGGCCCAGTTCCTCTGGCCGGTTTTCAGCAAAGTGAGCAGGAATATACATGGTGGGGAATCGGAAGCGATGGAATGCTCGATACTGTCGCCGACAACTGGCACAATCGGAAGGTCCGGTTTTCATGATTCTTTATGGGCCAGTCACGCCAGCCAGCCGGTACCCGTGCCGGAGCCACGGGCGCGGGGCGCCGCATCTACGATCTTCTGCGTGCCCAGATCGCGGACGGCACCCTGCCGCCGGGCGCCCGGGCGCCGTCCACACGGGCGCTGGCGTCCGAGTTGGGGGTGTCGCGTACCACTGTCACCGCCGCCTACGAACAACTTGCTGCCGAGGGCTTCCTCGTCACTGCGGTGGGGCGCGTGGCCCGAATCGCCAGCCCCCTGGCGGCACCGGCACCAGCCGGGATCAGCGCAGGCCGGCGCGCCAGGTCCGCCCCAACCCTGTCCGAATTCGGGCGCCGCGTGGCGGGACTCGGCATGCCGGCACTGCTGCAGGCTGAACCGGTTCGTTTCGACTTCCTGTATGGGGCGGTGGCTTCGCGGGACTTCCCAACCCTGGCCTGGCGGCGTGCCTACCAGGCCGAACTGCTGCGCCAGCAAAACAGCCTGTCTTACGCCCCGCCAGAAGGTGAGGCGTCGCTGCGACGCGCCCTCCAGGGCTATTTGCGGCGTGCCCGGGGACTGGCCTGCGAGGCCGAGCAGGTTCTGGTGGTGCATGGCTCGCAGCAGGCCATCGACCTGTGCGCGCGGCTGCTGCTGGATGCCGGCGACGCCTTTGCCTTCGAAGATCCCGGCTACCTGATGGCGAGGCGCTGCTTCGAAGCCACCGGCGCCAGGTGCCAGGCCACGCCGGTGGACGGGCATGGCCTGGATACCGCCAGCCTTCCCCAGGACGATCGTGTGCGCCTGGTGTACGTGACACCATCGCACCAGTTCCCACTAGGGGGCGTGCTGCCGATCGGCCGGCGCCTGGAGCTGCTGCAATGGGCGCAGCGCCACGACGCCTGGATCATCGAGGACGACTACGACGGGGAGTTCCGCTACGGCCAGCGCCCGATCGACACGCTGCGCTCGATCGACACCGACGGCCGCGTGATCTACGTCGGCACTTTCTCCAAGGCGCTGTCGCCACAACTGCGGCTCGGCTACCTGGTGCTGCCGCCTGAGCTGGTGCCGGTGTTCCGGCAGGCCAAGCGGCTGGCCGACCGCCATGCGCCCGTGCTGGAGCAGCGCGTGCTGGCAGCGCTGATCGAAAGCGGTGCCTACGAACGCCATGTGCGGCGCATGCGCCGGGAAAACGAGCGCCGGCGAGCGGCCTTGCTGGATGGCGTCGCACGTTTCCTGCCAGCGGACGCGGAAGTCTGCGGTACGGCGGCGGGGCTGCATGTGGTGCTGTGGTTGCCGTCGCTGCGGCCCCGCGACGAGACAGCGCTGGTGGCCGCTGCGCGCAGCCAGGATGTGGGGGTCTACCCGGTATCACCGTTGTTTGCAGGGGCCCGGCCGCACGGACAGCGTCGAGCGGCCGGGCTGGTGCTCGGTTATGCGAGTTTGACGGTGGAGCAGATTCAGCGGGGGATGCAGATTTTAGGGGCGGTGATTGCGGCGATGGGGCGGGCGCAAGGCCAGCCACATCAGCTTGATGGCCGCCTGACTACTGGTCAGGAGGCTCCAGGCGGGGGCCGCATCAATAGTTCATCGTCACGTTGAGCATGGCCACCCGCGGATTGCCCACTGGTAGCACGTTGTTGTTCAGGCCGCCCGCGTAGTACATCTTGTCGAACACGTTCTTGACGTTGAACGCCGCGCGCCAGTGCGATGCCACGTAGCCGACGGCAAGATCGACCACCGTGTAGCCCGGCACGGTGTAGTTAAAGCTGTAGCCGCGCTTGGCGCTCTCGCCGCGCACGCCGGCACCGACGTACCAGCCAGCCAGCGCGCCGCGGAAGCGGTACTGGCTCCACACCGAGAAGCTGTGCCGGGGCACGCTGTTGAGCGGCTTGCCGACGTTCGCAGCCGTGGTGTCTTCGGTGACTTCGCTTGCGATATAGGCATAGGCGCCCGAAACGCTGAGGCCATTGCCGAGATCCTGCGTCAGCTCTATTTCCAGCCCGCGCGAACGCTGTTCGCCCACGGCCACGCTGAAGCCTGTGTTAACCGGATCGGTACTGAGCACATTGGTGCGGGTCAGGTCGAACGCGGCCAGGGTCAGCAGGCCGGTCTTGTCCGGCATGTCGAACTTGATGCCCACTTCGTACTGGCGGCCCTTCTCGGGCTTGAACGTGGCGCCGTTGACGTCGGTGCCGGCGTTCGGCAGGAACGAAGTGGCGAAGCTCAGGTACGGACGTGCCCAGTGCGTCAGGTCGTACATCACGCCCGCGCTGCCGGTGACGGCGTTGTCGTCGTTGCCGGTACGCGACCGCGCCAGCCGGTCCGTCGTGCTCGTCTGCGCGGATTCGTAGCGCACGCCGCCGGTCACGGTCCAGCGCTCGGCGATACGGATCTGGTCGCGCAGGTAGAGGCCAACCGCGTTTAGCGTATCGGTCGCGTCCAGGCTATAGGCGGACGGGCAGTTGATGCTGGCGCCATAGACCGGGTTGTAGACGTTCAGCGCTGCCACGCGGCACGTCTTCTGCAGGCGGTCTTCCTTCGTATGGCGGTAGTCGATGCCAAGGGTCACGCTGTGGGCATGCCCCGTGAACGCGAAAGTCCGCTGCACGTTAGTGTCAACACCGAACGAGTCCCCCGAGAAGCTCTGCTGCGTGCCACTGCGGTTCATCGCCTGGCTGTTGACGGCCATGGTGCCGGCCGACACCAGCGTGCCGGTCAGCGACGACGTCTGGTAGCGCAGGTTCTGGTTCAAGGTCCAGCCGGAGTCGAAGCGGTGCGTCAGCGCGTAGCCGATGCGGTTCTGCTCGCCGTCATAAGACGGCGCATTCGGCTCGCCGATGAAGCGGTTGCTCGGCACCACGCCATTGCGGTTCGGCACCAGGGTGCCATTCACTGGCAGGCCCTGCTGGCGCACGTAGTTGCGTTGGCTGTGGCTGGCCAGGATCGTGAAGTCCGTGCGCGTGCCAAGGTCGAGCGTCAGCGATGGCGCGATCCAGCGGTTGCGATACCAGACGTAGTCGGTCGGATCGTCGCTGTTCATCATCAGCGCGTTCAGGCGGAACGCGGCCTTGCTGTCCTTGGCCAGCGGCGTGCCGACGTCGACCGTCGCCTGCCGGAAGCCGTAGTTGCCGACGGTCAGGCCCAGTTCACCGAACAGTTCGGCACGCGGGCGCTTGCTGACCATGTTGACCAGGCCGCCCGGCTGCACCGCGCCGAACAGGATCGAGGCCGGTCCCTTGAGCACTTCCACGCGTTCCACGCCGAACAGCTCCTGCGCCACGCGGTTGTTGCTGTCGACGAGCAATCCGTCGGCAAAGATCGATTCCGATGCACGCTGGCCGCGGATGATGAAGTCGTCCCAGCCGCGCCTGCCATAGACGTTGGTGACCACGCCGGCTGAGTTCTGCAGCGCGTCGCTGAGGTTCTGTGCCTGCTGGCTGTCGAGCAGGTCACGCGTAATGACGGTGATCGACTGCGCGGCGTCGGCCGCGGATTGATCCGACTTGGTCACTCCGGCCGGCCGCCGCGTGCTGAAGCCTACGTCAGTTTGCCCGTCGGCGGCGGCGCTGACCGTCACGGATGGCAGCGTGGCGGGATCTTCGGCGGCGAGGGAAACGACGGGAGGCAGGAGCAGGCAACTGACGGCGGCGGGTATGGCAAGACGGCGGACAAGCATGAGGGCGCAAGGTGAAAACGACGAAAGTGGCGCATCATAAATGAGAATGGTTTGTATTTACAAGAATTTCGTCCGGCAAAAGCCGTACTAACTTTTTGATTCGTATCCATCAACGCCGTTTCTATGGCACATGCTTTCCCTACATAGCGGTCCCTGCGCAGCCCCGTTGCTGCTATCAATGTTCTCTTCCCGGCCGCCTGCCCATGAAACGCACCACCACCATTCCAACCCCGCCGCCCGATGCCGCACATGTCCTGGTGCCGGCCGACGCGCAGGCGGGCCATGCCTGCGCCGACGACCGCAACTTCGTCACCGCGCTGGCACGCGGCATGGAGCTGTTGCGCGCCTTCGGGCCGCAGGACGATTACCTGGGCAACGCCGAGCTGTCGCGGCGCACCGGCATCCCGCGCCCGACCGTGTCGCGGCTCACCTACACGCTGGCCACGCTCGGCTATCTCACCTACATCGAAGCCACTGAGAAGTACCGGCTGGGGCAGGGCGCGATGGTGCTGGGCCACCGCTATGTAGGCGGCGCCGGCATCCGCGAGATCGCTCAGCCGCTGATGCAGTCGCTGGCGTTTGCCTCCGATTGCACGGTGGCACTGGCCATGCCGGACCGGCACGCCATGGTCTACCTGGAAAGCTGCCAGCCGCGCGGGGCGCTGGTGATCCGGCTGGCGCCGGGCGCGCGCCTGCCGATGGCCACCTCGGCGATCGGCCGCGCCTGGCTGGCGGGGCTCGATGCCGATCACCGCGAGGCCGCGCTGGCCGAACTGGCGCGCCACTATGGCTCGCGCTGGCCCGCCGTGCGCACCGGCATCGACCGTGCGCTGCGCGACCACGCACGGCGCGGCTTCTGCGTGGCGCATGCCGAATGGGACCGCACCGTCAGCGGCGCCGCCGCGCCGCTGCGCCTGGCGGGCAGCAGCGAGGTGCTGGCGTTGAATATCGGCGGGGCCGCGACACGGCTGTCGCCCGAGATCCTGGAAAGCAACCTGGGCCCGCGCATCCGCGAACTGGCCGAGACCCTGCAGGCGCGGCTGTGGCAACCCGGCGGCGCGCGCGCGACCGCCCGCTTTGCTTCCGCGCAGCCGGACCCTGATACCTATCCCCACGCGTCCAACGCATGACGCGGGCACTGAATTCAACGAGGAGACAACCCATGGAAGTACGCAACAAGACCGTCGTGGTGACCGGCGCGGCCACCGGCATCGGGCGCGCGCTGGCGCTGGCCTTTGCGCAGGCCGGCGCGCGCGGCGTGGCTGTGGCCGACCTGAACGCGGCCGGCGCCGCCACCGTTGCCACCGAGGTCCAGGCCGCGGCGCCTGCGTGCCAGGTGTTCGCCCAGCCGGTCGACGTGGCCGATGCCGCCGCCGTGCAGGGCCTGGCCGACGAGGCCACGCGCCGCTTTGGCCAGGTCGACATCTTCTGTTCCAACGCCGGCATCATCCTGCGCAAGGGGCTGGATGCGAGCGCCGACGAGTGGCAGCGCATCTGGGAAATCAACGTGATGGCGCATATCCACGCGGCCAGGGCGGTGCTGCCGCAGATGCTGGAGCGCGGCGACGGCTACTTTATCAACACGGTGTCGGCAGCGGGCCTGTTGTCGCAGATCGGCTCGGCGCCGTATGCGGTGACCAAGCACGCCGCCATCGGCTTTGCCGAGTGGCTGTCGATCACCTACGGCGACCGCGGCATCAAGGTCAGCTGCATCTGCCCGCAGGGCGTGCAGACCAACATGCTGTTCGGCGAGAAGGGCGAGCGCAAGGGCTTCCTGCAGGAAGGCTCGGTCACCGCCGAGCACGTCGCCGCGGTGACGCTGGAAGGGGTGGCCGATGAGCGCTTCCTGATCTTGCCGCACCCGGAGGTGCTTGAGTACTATCGCCGCAAGGGCCAGGACTATGACCGCTGGCTGCGCGGCATGCGGCGCCTGCATGACAAGGTGATGCAGGAGTTCGGCGGCATCGCGGTATAGAGCTTAGCAGGTTCAGACGGCGGCAGTGGCCGCCGTCTTCACATAGCAGGCGGCCACGCAGCCGCCGGCAACAGGAGGAACACCCATGCGTTTCGGCACCCTTGCCGCGGCAATGCTTGTCACATCCGCGCTGGTCGGCGCGGCCCCCGCGCTCGCGCAAACCTGGCCCGCCAAGCCGATCCGGATCGTGGTCGGCTTCCCGACCGGCGGCGCGCCCGATACGCTGGCGCGCATCGTCTCGGAGAAGATCTCGCCATCGTGGGGCCAGCCCGTGATCGTGGACAACAAGCCCGGCGCGGGCGGCAATATCGGCGCCGAGGCGGTGGCGCACGCGCCGGCAGACGGCTACACCCTGGCACTGGGCACGGTCGGCACGCACTCGATCAACGGCGCGCTGTACAGCAAGATGCCGTACGACATGGTGAAGGACTTCGCGCCGGTCATGATGATCGCCTCGACGCCCAACGTGCTGGTGGTCAACCCCGGCGTGCCGGCGAAGACCACGGCCGAGCTGATCGCACTGGCGAAGAGCAAGCCCGGCGCGCTGACCTTCGGCACCCCCGGCGTCGGCACCTCGCCGCACGTGGCCGGAGAAATGTTCAATTCGATGGCCGGCGTCAAGATCACGCACGTGCCCTACAAGGGCCGAGCCATGGCCATCCCCGACCTGCTCGGCGGCCATATCACCATGATGTTCGACAACCTGCCGTCGGCCTTGCCCGTGGTGCGCGAGGGCAAGCTGCGCGCGCTGGGCATTACCAGCGCGAAGCGCTCGGCCTCGGCACCGGATATCCCGACACTGGCCGAGCAGGGCTTGCCTGGATTTGAAGCCGATTCATGGTTCGCCGTGTTCGCGCCGGCCAATACGCCGAAGGATGTGGTGGCCAGGCTCAACACTGAACTCAACCGCATCTTCACGCTGCCCGATGTGCAGGCGAAGCTGAAGACGCTGGGGCTGGATCCGATCCTGGGGACGCCGGAGAAACTGGCGGCATACCAGCGCCAGGAGATTGCAAAATGGGCGAGGGTGGTGAAGGAATCGGGGGCGAAGGCGGAGTAGGCCTTTAAATCCAGAGGGTTTGCTCCCCTCTCCCGCTTGCGGGAGAGGGGAGCACGCAATCACTGATCAGGCGTCCGGCTCCACCGCCCCCCGCGCAGGTTCCGCGCCGCTGGCATCGCGCAACCTGCTCAGGCTGATCAAGGCCCCCAGCGCCGCCACCACCGCCGCCAGATACAGCGCAATGCGGGCCGCGCCGGTCGGCGTCAGGCTGAACAGCAGCGCCACCACCGCTGTGCCGCTGGTCTGCCCCAGCAGCCGCGTGGTCGCCTGCGCGCCGCTGGCGCCGCCGCTGCGCTCGGGCGGCGTGGCGCCGATCATGGCGCGGTTGTTGGGGGACTGGAAGAAGCCGAAGCCCGTGCCGCACATCGCCATGCGCCAGACGATATCCAGGCTGCCGGCGTCCGGGCCCAGCGTGGCCAGCCCGACCAGCCCGCCCGCCAGCATGGCCAGGCCGATGCCGGCGAGGATGCTGGCCGGATAGCGGTCCGACAGCCGGCCCGACACCGTGGCCATCACCGCCACCATCAGCGGCCAGGGCGTGATCAGCAGGCCGGTTTCCTGCAGGGAGCGGCCGAGCTGGTATTCGAGATAGAACGGCAGCGCGATAAAGGCCAGCATCTGCGTCATGAAAGAGCAGAACGAGGTGCCCACCGCCAGCGTGAAGGAGCGGCTGGAAAACAGGTCCACCGGCACCAGCGGAGCGGGGCGCCCGTGCTGGCGCCGCACCAGCAGCCAACCCAGCATCACAGCGGCGGCCATGCCCGCGGCGCCTGCGATGCGCCAGCGGGCGTGGCCCAGGCCGTCGACGCCGAGGATGAACATGCCGAACACCAGCGCCGACAGCAGCGCGCTGCGGTAGTCGAACTCGCGCGGCTGCGGCGGCGTCGCGGGCAGCGAAGTGCGGCTCAGCACCAGCGCGACGATGGCCACCGGCACGTTGACCGCGAACAGCCATTTCCAGCTGGCGACCGCCAGGATCAGCGCGCCCAGCGACGGGCCCACGGCGATGGTCACGCCGACCACCAGCGCGTTCAGCCCGATGCCGCGGCCCAGGCGCGTGGGCGGGTAGATAAAGCGCACCAGCGCCGTGTTGACGCTCATGATGCCGGCGCCGCCGATGCCCTGCAGCACGCGCGCGGCCACCAGCATCGGCAGGTTGACCGCCAGCGCGCACAGCAGCGAGCCCAGCAGGAAGGTGGCCAGCCCCGCCCGGTACACGCGCTTGTAGCCAAGGATGTCCCCCAGCGACGAGAGCGGCAGCAGGCACACGGTCACCGTCAGCTGATAAGCGTTGACCACCCAGATCGTGCTGGACGGATCGGCCTGCAGCTCGCGTGAGATCGAGGGCAGGGCGATGTTGGCGATCGAACCATCGAGCACGGCCATGATCAGGCCGAAGAAAACAGTGAGGATCGCCCAGGTCCGCTGTGGCTGGGGAAGGCCTTGTTCTGGCTGCATGGGGAGAGACATTGAAGACAATGCCGCGCCAGCATTGCTCAGGCATGGCCAGGACGGCCATGGCGCAGCGTTGCCATTATCGTCCCGCGTGGCGATGCTCGCAAATCCGCTAATTGTGGTAAGGCGCAGCGCGCCGCGCGCATTATTCCGCTGCGGCGGCCTGCGCGTATCCGCGCAGCCGTTCATGCAGGGCTTCGGCCGCGGCTGCGGCGGCCGGGGTCCACGCCTGGGCGCCGTCACACAGTGCTTCCAGTGCCAGGCATGCCCCGACGATGGGCTGGCGGCGCACGATCATGAAGGCGCCGGCTGCGGCATGGACCCAGTGCCGCAATGCCGGCAGGTCCTGCTGCGCAATGATGTGCGCTAACGCTGGCAGGTCTTGTTGCAGCTGCCGGCGCAGCATGGCTTCGTAGCGGCGGCGATCAGCGGTTTCTGCCTGGGAAGCCGCAGCTGGCTCGTCATTGGTGCGAGGGGCCGCGGCATGCCGGCGGCCGGGCAGGCCATGCAGGCACGCCTGCAGGTCCTGCAACGACGCCGGCTTGGCGATAAAGCCGGAAAAGCCGCGCAGGCGCCAGTCTGCGCATGGCTCGCTGCCAGTGAATGCGCTGAAGGCCAGTACCGGCATGTCGGGATGCTGCGCGCGCAGCAGCGCATGGCCGTCCATGACTGGCATATGGATATCGGTCAGCACGGCGTCGATGTGCGTGCTCTTCAGCTCCGCCAGTGCCTGCCTGCCGTTGCCAGCAACGATCGGGTGGCAGCCAAGTGCCTGCAGCTGTTCGGCGATCAGGGTCTGGTTCAGCGCATTGTCCTCGGCGACAAGGATCGTCAGCGGCGCCTCGGCCGATGCCGGGAGTGCCTGCGCCGCCGGCGCCGGGCCTTCGGCCGCCTGGGCCACGCAGTCGAGCAGCGCGCGGTGGCTGTAGGCCGTGACTTCGTGCATGCCGGGGGCGCACTGGCACGGCCGATGCGGGCCCTCCTGTGTCACCCACACAACCGGGACCTTTGCCGCATCGCGCAGGCCGGCCAGTGCGGCCAGGGGGTACTCTTCAGTGGCGACGATAACGCGTGGCACCTTGACCTGGAAAGACGCCAGTGCGGCCGCCTGCGATGCCAGCACATCGGCACGCCAGCCTGCCGTGGCGAGCCACGCGGCCAGGGCCTCGCCGGTACGCATGTGCTGGCACAGCACGACCACGTCGCCGCACTGCGCCGCGGCGGGCGGGACCGGCGGCAGCGGCGTGCCAGCGGCCGCCGGCAGCGGCACCGAGACCGTGAACGCGCTGCCCACGTCCGGCACGCTGTCCACGCTGATGCTGCCGCCCATCAGCTCGCACAGCCGGGCGCAGATCGACAAGCCCAGGCCAGTGCCGCCGTAGCGGCTGGCGGTTGCGGCATCGCCCTGCACGAAGGGCTGGAACACGCGCGCCGCCAGCGACGGCGGCATGCCGATGCCGGAATCGCTGACGCGGCAGACCAGCCGCTGCGTGCCGTGGTGGTCCTGGCGCAGCTCGCCGCTTAAGGTGATGCGGCCGCTGGCAGTGAACTTGAAGGCGTTGCTCAGCAGGTTGTTCAACACCTGCACCAGGCGCATGCGGTCGCCTGTGACCTCAGCATCCAGCGATGGCGACAGCTGCAGGTGGAAGCGGATGGGGCGGCCGGCCACCATCGGCGCATGGGTCAGCGCCACGCTTTCCAGCGCCTCGACGGGGCGGAAGGGCGCGTTGACCAGCCTGAGCTTGCCGGCATCGATCTTGGAAAAATCCAGCACATCGTTGACGATCCGGCGCAGCGCCTCGGCGGCGCTGTCCAGCGCCCTGAGCCGGGGCGCGTGTGCCGCCAGGCCGCTGCCGCGCGCGAGCAGCTCCAGGTTGCCCAGCAATGCGTTCAGCGGCGTACGGATTTCGTGGCTCATCGCGGCGAAGAAGGTCGAGCGTGCGCGCATCATTGCCTCGGTGGCCTGCTGGGCGGAGCGCAACTGCTCTTGCAGTGCCTGCTGCGCGGTGCAGTCCTGCACGGCGCAGAACAGCACTGCCTCATCGCGGTAGCGCGCCGGCGCGTAGGTGATTTGCAGGAAGTGCTGGGTGGCGTCGCCGTGGCCGGATGGCTCATCCGCCGGCACGCGCGGCGGTGCCGCGACGGTAAAGCTGGAAATGGACGCTTGTCCGCTGCTGCCACCGCATGGCTGTTTCTTGAACGCCTCCGCTACGGCATCGGGCAGGTGCCCATGGGGCTGCCATTGCAGCAGCACGCCGGCCAGCGGGTTCGACGTCAGGACGGCGTAGTCGTGCTGACGCACGATGCAAAGGCCGATCGGCGTGGCATTGACCAGCACCTGGTTCATCAGCTCGCTTTCCAGCGCACGCGAGGCTTCGGCGTGCGTGCGCCGCAGCAGGTGCCGGCTCCAGTAGCGCGCGGCCAGCCCGATGGCGCCGGTCAGCAGCAGCATGGCGCCGGCGATCACGGCCAGCTCCGCTGCCAGCGCCGTGCCCAGCATGCGATACGGCAGGTGGTAGACCAGCTGCCCGAAGCCTGCCGGCAGCGGCTGCACCAGCCGCATGCCCGATGGCGTGACATCCAGCCTGCTGTGCGACAGCAGGCGCGTGCCGGCTGCCACATCGTTGACGCTGGCCGAGGCCGCCGGCCAGTCTTGCGGCGATACATCGATGACCTGACCGGCTGGATTGAGCAGTGCCAGCAGCGCCGGATCCTCCGCGCGCTGCAAGTCGGCCAGGAAGGCGTGCAGGGGCACGCAGGCGGCCACCAGCATGGTGGGCGTGTCGCCGGCATAGGCGGCGCCGGCCAGCACCATGACCGGAGTGTCGTCCACGGGGTGGCGCAGCGGACCCACCCAGACCTGCTGCTCGCGCGCCGGCACGCTGCGGCCGCTGCGCTCCAGCAGCGCCTGGGTCAGCCATGTGCGCAGCAGCGGGATCAGCGCCGGGTCGAGCGCGAGCGGTGGCGCGCCGGCCTCGGGCTGGCTGATGACCACGGCGCTGTCCTCGTTCAGCGCGACCGCGTAGGCCCCGTGGTCGAGATCGAACGCCTGTTGCGTGGCCACCGCAGCCAGGGCAATCTGCCGCAGCCGCACGTACTGCGCCGGCAGCCCGGCGCCCCAGCCCTGCCGCGTTGCCTCGGTGGCAAGCAGGTGATAGTCCTTGCGCACGGCATCGACGTGGAGGCTGGCGGTGCCGGTGCGCCGGAAGGCCCCGAAGCCGGGATCGCGCGATGGCTCCGGTGCGGGTGCATCCAGGTTGTAGCGGATGCCCAGCACGGTGCGCCGCAGGAACGAGGACTCGTTATGCAGCAACTGCGAGACCGAGCCGGCGTACCGCGAGACGTCGCTGCGGCGGTAGTCCAGGTGTTGTTCCGTGGCCAGGCCGGCAAGCAGCAAGCCGGAGAACAGCACGATGGCGATCAGCACCGCGATGGTCACTGAATACTGGTGTTGCTGGCGCCTCGCATTGTCGGCAAGCGCGTCGAAGGCGCTGGCCAGGGTTTCACGGGTACGGTCGACGGTTTGCTGCATCGGCGGGTTCCGGCCGTGTCAGATCAGGCGGTTTTCATAGGCGTAGCGGATCAGGCCGGTATTGGTCTGCACCCCCAGCTTGCGCATGGCCACGGTCTTCTGGCTGGAGATGGTGCTGACCGAGCGGCCGAGCTTGCCGGCGATGTCGGTCAACTGCAGGCCCTGCACATAGAGCCGGATCACTTCCAGTTCGCGCTGCGTCAGTTCGGTGGCCGGTGCGCCGGCCAGCGTGGCGTGTTGCAGGATGGCGTGCACCGCGGGCGAATAGAAGCAGCTGCCGCCGGATGCGACGTGGATGCAGGCGCGCACGACCTCCTCCAGGTGGTCTTCCTTGCTGACGAAGGCGCGCACGCCAAGCTTCATGGCGCGGCGGATGATGGCGGGATTGGTCTGGGCGCTGATCACCACCACGCGCGTCAGCGGATGGCGACGCGCCAGGCGGCCCAGCAGGTTGAAGCCGTCCAGCGAGGTATCGCCGTGGCCCATGCAGAAATCGGTGATGGCGATATCGGCGTGATGTTGGTCCAGCGCGCCGAGCAACTCCGTGCCGTTGCGGCATTCGCAGCTGATCTGGGCACTGCCGCTGCGCTGCAGGCAGTCGCGCAGGGCGGCCACGACCAGCGGGTGGTCGTCCGCCAGGGCGACACGCAAGACTCCGTCGTACATAGCTATCTCCGGATGGGCGGCAACCGGTCCACGCCGGTTGCACTGGGCGATTGCGCCACCACAAATCCGAGATTCTGGCTATGTTCCGCACCTCCTTGAATCGTAATTCAGCTAGTTCAGGGAACTAGCTGAGGCGGGCATGGACACGGCCAGTTTGGGAAATGCGTGACCTGCCAATAGAACGGCGCCATGCCGCGATGCTTGACCTGGGTTTGCGCAGCATTGCGTCGCTTGTTCCGCGGCGAGCGCGGCCGGCTATTTGCCTTATGTCAATGCGTGGCGGAAGACGCATTCACGCAGCGGCAGGCAGGAGCGCCGCGAGAGAAAGTGAATTCGCGGTGACATCCCCGCATGCGCGCAGCGCGCCGGCTCCGGCACGGCGAACTTTCACGCTTCGGGGCACGGACCGCTGTCCTAGAATGAAGCTGACACGCGCCCCGCGGCGCGTGCACCGCGTTGGGGAACGCCATGCCCGTCTACCAATACCGCTGCGAGAAGTGCGGCCATATGTTCGAGAAAACCGAGCATCTCGCGGAACACGCCTCTGCCCATCCGAACTGCCCGAACTGCGGCAGCCAGTCCGTCCAGCACGCACCGGCCCCGTTCGTGGCAGTGACCCAGCGCAAGAGCTGAGTCCGCTGAGTCCGAACAACTACCTCCCAGGAGGGTTTGCGGCCCGCCGCAGTTGTGCGGCGGGCGCGCAGGTGTGCCGCCGGCCGACGGCCGCGGCATGTCTTTTCCAGGCGTGGTGCCCGTGCACCACGTGCGTTAGCGCTGCGCGCAAGCGGCGATCTCAACCTTGACGGAGGATGCCATGGCAACGAGACCGTTCACCGAATTTCCCGCCGACGAGCAGCAACAGGTCCTGCAGGTATGCAGGCAGGTCGGGCTGGCGGCCGAGATGTTCGAGATTTTCGAGGAAAGCCGCGAGGCCGGGGTGCGGCGCATCAGCGTGCGCCGGGTCGGCACGGACAAGACCAGTGTCTACGAGGCAGGCCCCGGTTCGGTCTGGGTCGAGGAATTCGAGAGCGACCTGGAGTGCGGCCTGTTCGGCCAGGTGACGGCCTGACGGCGAGGCTCAGTGCCGTCCGCGTTCGCCGGTGCGCGACACCACTGACGCGCCGGCGATCAGCTCCTTGAGCAAGGCCAGCGACGCCGCACCGCAGGTGCGGTACGGATCCAGTTCGGCGCGCGCCGAGAACTTGAGCAGGGTGGCGGTGTTGATGCGCGCCGCATTGACCTGGCCCATCGCCCAGCCGGCAAAGTCGCGCGTGCAGGTTTCCTCGAAATGCAGCAGGGTCACGTCGTGGTGGCGCGGGTCGCGTGCGATCGCCTGGAACAGCTGTGATACGTCCTGGCGGTCGCCTTCCAGCGCCTGCAGGAAGATGCCGTTGCCGTGGCACAGCACCCCGGTGATGCCGTGGCGCGGATTGCGTTCCAGGCTGGTGGCCAGGATGGCGTCGAGCAGGGCGGCGTCGATGGCCTGGCGGGCACGGCTGGCATAGAGCAGGCGGACTAGCATGGGCGTGGCGCTCGGTTGTGGCGGCTGGTGGGCGGGGCGTGCGGCCTAGCCGCGGTTGTGGTTCAGCAGCGTGAGGAACTCGCGGCGCAGGCTGTCGTCCTTCAGGAACGAGCCGCGCATCACGCTGTTGGTCATCTTGGCATCGGTGTCGCGCACGCCGCGCCAGTGCATGCAGAAGTGCTCGGCTTCCATCACGATGGCCAGGCCGTCGGGATTCATCTTTTCCTGCAGCAGGTCGGCGACCTGTGCCACCGCCTCTTCCTGGATCTGCGGCCGGCACATGATCCATTCGGCTAGCCGCGCGTACTTGGACAGGCCGATCAGGTTGGAATGCTGGTTCGGCATCACCCCTACCCACAGCTTGCCGATGATCGGGCACAGGTGATGCGAGCAGGCACTGCGCACGCGCAGCGGGCCGACGATCATCAGTTCGTTGAGCTGGCCGACGTTGGGGAACTCGGTCACCGGCGGCGCCTTGGCGTAGCGGCCGGCGAAGATCTCCTTCAGGTACATCTTGGCGACCCGGCGCGCGGTTTCCTGGGTGTTGTGGTCGTTGTCGACGTCGATCACCAGCGCGCGCAGCACGTCCTCCAGGCGCGCCTGCACTTCGGCCTGCAGCTGCTCCATCTCGCCCGGCTCGATGTGGTGCGAAATATTGTCGTTGGCGTGGAAGCGCTCCTGCGCGGCCTCGAGCCGTGCGCGGATGCGGGCGGAGACGCTGGGGGCGTGGGGGTGGCCGGCATCGTCGCCGGCGTTGCTGTCCTTCGCGCGGTGCGCCGCGTCCTTGCTGGTCATGGTTATGCGTGGTGGGATGGATGACTGCGCGGCGGGTGTGCCGGATTCACTATATGGCAGATGCCGTGGCCTCACAACCCGCACGGGGCATGGCAAGGTGCGGCGCGGTGGGCCGATTACGCCACAAGCCGACGTTGCTCCGTGAATAGTTCATGACATCGCTAAAGCCCGCGCCGCACAACGCCGACAAGCGCACATAATGTCTGCACAACGCCAGGCAGCCCGCCATAAAGCCGCCGGCACCCGGCCGCTGCAGCGCGCGGCCTGACTCTTTGTCGGGAATAACGTCATCATGCCGATTGCCTTTCCGTGCAGCAGCCTGATGCTGCTCCATGTGGTCACAGTGCCGCTGCCGGCCACGCCGGTGGAAACTGGCGTGGCGGAACACCACGCCAGTGCCGTGCGCCATGGCGCGACCGGCCTGCGCCGGCCCCTGCTGCAGGCCGCCAACACCCCCGCGGCCAATGACGCCGCTACCAGCTGAGCCAGCGCCTAAAGCAGCAAAAGCGCCAGTGCCGGCAGCATCGCTGCCGGCATCACCACGGCCCCCACGCGCAGGAACTGGCCGGCGCTGACCATATGCCCTTCGCGCCGCAGCGCCGTGAGCCACAGCAGCGTGGCCAGCGAGCCGGTGACGGACAAGTTGGGGCCAAGGTCAATGCCGATCAGCACGGCACCGGTCACGGCATGCGAGGCATGTCCGCCCGCCAGCGCCGAGGCGGCGATCAGGCCGGCCGGCAGGTTGTTGGCGATATTGCCCGCCAGCGCCACCACCGCGCCCACGCCCAGCAGGGCCAGTGCGCCGCCGTCGCGCGACGCCGCTGCGACGGCATCGGCCAGCTGGCCGATCACCACGGTCTGCTCCAGTGCCGCGACCAGCACGAACAGCCCCGCCACCATCGGCAACACCCCCCATGACACCTCGCGCAGCGCCGGCACCAGCAGCTCGCGCCGGGTCGCGCAGACCAGCAGCAGCGTGGCCACGCCCGCCGCGCAGGTCGGCCAGCCCAGGTCGTTGCCGCGCAGCGAGGCCACCAGCAGGATCAGCCCGGTCAGCACGATGCCCAGCGCGGTCAGCCGGGCCTGCGGCGACAGCGGCGGCACCGGCACGTCATGTTCGATGGGCTCGGCCAGCGCCGCGCGCTGGGTCCACCACAGCGCTGCCAGCGTGGCCAGCACCGCGGCCAGCGACGGCAGCGCGAAGCTCGCCAGCCAGCCCGCCAGCGGCGGCATGCGTGTGCCGAAGATGACCAGGTTGGCCGGGTTGGAGATCGGCAGCACGAAGCTGGCGGCATTGGCGATGAAGGCGCACGCGTACAAGTAGGGCAGCGGATGCCGGACCCGCGCGGCGCGGGTGGCGGCCAGCACCGCGGGCGTCAGCACCACGGCGGTGGCGTCGTTGGACATGAATGCCGTCACCAGCGTGCCGAAGCCGTACACCATCAGGAACAGCCGCGGCGCCGAACCGCGCGCCCGGCGCACGGCGAGCGCGGCGACGTGGTCGAACAGCCCGGTCTTGCGGGCCAGCTCGGAGATCAGCATCATGCCCGCGAGAAACAGGTACACGTCGTAGCCGCGCAGCACCGCCGCCAGCGCGTCGGGCAGCGTCATCAGGCCGGTGACGCACAGCAGCAGGGCGCCGGCGGCGGCCCAGAAGGCTTCGGGCAGGCGGAACGGGCGGAACAGGACGCCGGCCGTGGTCAGCGCGGCGACCGACCAGATCAGCAGCGGGGCGTGGCTGGACATCGGGATCGGGGACAGTGGAAAGCCGGAAGTCTACAGCCTGGCGTCCGCGGGGACGGCCGGCGTGGCAGCGCCGGGCGCCGGCAGGCCAGTTGTCTCGCTGGTGACAGGTGTCGGCGCGGGGGCAGCCGGGGCCGGCGCCGCGGTCCCGCCGAGGTTGCTGGCGACCGGATCGACCGCCGGCGCCGCCGCGGGTGCCGGCGGCGGGAAGCCGATGGCGGCGATGCCGTGGCTGCCATCGGCATACTCCGCGTACATCCAGTCATCTCCCACGCGGACCACGCCGGCGGGCGCTTCAGCTTCAGGCACGGGCACGCCCGCAAGGCGGCCCTCCATATAGGCGGCCCACACCGGCAGCGCGGTGGTGGCGCCGAACTCATGCTCGCCCAGGCTGCGGTTGTCGTCGTAGCCCATCCACGCCACCGTGACGACGCCGCCGGCGTAGCCCGCGAACCAGCCGTCGACCGAGTCATTGGTGGTGCCGGTCTTGCCGGCCACGTCGGCGCGGCGCAGGTAGCGGCGCACGCCGGCGCCGGTGCCGTCGTCGACCACGCTGCGCAGCAGGCTGTCCATGACGAAGGCGTTGCGGGCGCTGATCACGCGCGGCGGGGCCGGGCTGTCCGCGGCGTCCTCCGACTCGGCAGAGAACAGCACCTTGCCTTCGCTGTCGGTGATGCGCGCGATCAGGTAGGGCTCGATGCGGTGGCCGCCGTTGGCAAAGACGCCATAGGCCGCGGCCAGGCGCAGCGGCGAAGTGGTGCCGGTGCCCAGTGCCAGCGGCAGGTAGCGCGGCAGCCGCCTGGGCGCGAAGCCGAAACGGCTGGCGAACTCCGCCGTGTACGGGATGCCGATCGCCTGCAGCGTGCGGATCGCCGGCAGGTTGCGCGATTCCGCCAGCGCCTGGCGCACGGTGATAGGGCCGACAAAGCGCCCGTCGTCATTGGACGGCTGCCAGCGCGAACCATTGGGCAGCGGCGAGTCGTTGATCAGCGTGCCGGGCGACACGCCGCGCTCCAGTGCCGCCGCATAGACGAAGGGCTTGAAGGTCGAGCCCGGCTGGCGCTGCGCCTGGGTGGCGTGGTTGAAGCGGCTGGTGGCAAAGTCGGCGCCGCCCACCATCGCCTCGATTGCGCCGGTGGCGCTGTCCAGCGATACCAGCGCACCCTGCGGGCCCTGCGACAGGTCCTTGACGAACTTGCGGTGGCGCCGCGCGTAGCCTTCCAGCCCGCCGTGCACCGCATCGTAAGCCAGGGTCTGGCGCACCGACGACACCGTGGTGTAGACGTTCAGGCCGCGCGTGTAGGCCTCGTCGCCAAAGCGCTCGCGCGCCAGCTGGCGCGCGAGTTCGGCCACGTACTCGGCATGCCCGGCAAAGCTGCCGGGGCTGTCGTCGGAGATTGCCAGGCGCGCGGCGCGGGCCTCGCGGTAGTCGTCCTGGCTGATCATGCCCAGTGCCAGCATGCGGCCCAGCACATATTCCTGGCGCCGCTTGGCGCGCGGGAAGTTGACCACCGGGTTGATGGACGAAGGGGCCTTGGGCAGCCCCGCCAGCATCGCCGCCTCGGCCAGCGACAATGACGCCAGCGGCTTGCCGAAGTACGCATGCGCGGCGCTGCCGAAGCCGTAGGCATGCTCGCCCAGGTAGACCTGGTTCATGTACAGCTCAAGGATGCGGTCCTTGGGCAGGGTCTGGTCGATGCGCCAGGCCAGCAGCATTTCATACCACTTGCGCGCCAGCGTCTTCTCGCGCGACAGGTAGAAATTGCGCGCCACCTGCATGGTGATGGTGGACGCGCCCTGCGCATAGCCCTGGCCCAGGTTGGCCAGCGCGGCGCGCAGCACGCCGGGAATGTCGACACCCTCGTGCTCGTAGAACTGGTCGTCCTCGGCTGCCAGCAGCGCCTGGACCATGCGCGACGGCATCTGCCCGAAGGGGATGAACTCGCGGTGCTCGCTGCCGAACTCGCCGATCTGCACATTGTCGCTGGTGTAGATCCGCAGGGGCACGTCGGGCCGGTAGTCGCGCAGGGAGTCGACTGCGGGAAGCTGCCGCAGGCTTACCACCGCGGCAAAGCCGGCAAGCAAGGCACCGGCTGCAGCCAGTGCCAGTACGGCGCCGCCTGCCTTGACTGCGATTTTTTTCATGCGCGCATTTTACCCGCTGCCTGACTGGCGCTAGCGGCCGGCCGCCAGCGGCAGCGGGTTGCCGAGCTCGTCATGGTCGATGGGCGGCGTGCCGGTGGCGGCCGGCGGTGCGGGCTGGGCTGTAGCCACGCGCAGCCTGGCCTGGCCGTGATGCCGGGCAAATTCGCACAGCGCCAGCCAGGTTTCCTCGCGTTCGATAATGGTGAAGTGATTCGTGGCTGGCACGGTCTGCAACGCCACCGGGCCGGGCCAGGCAGCCATGAGCCGTTCCGAGCATTCATGCGGCACCACTTCATCGGTCTCGGCCAGCAGCACCTTGGTGCTCTGCACGACCTTCTTGCAATGCGAGATCGAATCGAAATGGTGGCGCATCAGCTGGCGCAGCGGCACCAGCGGGAAGCGCTTGCGCACCAGTTCAAGCAGCGAGTCGTAGGGCGTGATCAGCTGCAGGCTGTCGAAGTCCTGCAGATCCGCCAGCTGGATCGCGACGCCGGTGCCCAGGCTGCGGCCCACCACATGCACCCGGGTGTCGGGGAAGACACGCCGCGCATGCAGCAGGAACTGGCTGGCGTCGGCCACTGCGGCGCCCTCGGACGGCAGGCCGTCGGAGTGTCCCAGGCCGCGGTAGTCATAGGTGGCGAAGGCCATGCCGGCGGGCAGCCAGCGCGCGTACTGCAGCGTTTCGAGCACATCCTCGCCACGCCCGGGCAGGTAGAACAGCAGGTCGCGCACGTTGTCGCCGGGGCTATGGTAGATGTAGCCGCGCACCACGCCGCCGGGGATCAGGTGCGAGTAGCCAATGATGCCGTCGGGCAGGTCGCGCGGCGGACGCCGGCGTGCATCGAACAGCAGCCGTTCCTGGTTGAGCGTCAGGTAGGTCCAGTAGCAGGCGAAGCCGCTGGCAGTCATCAGCGCGGCTGCCAGCGTACGGCGGGTGATCAATGGCATGGCTAGTCTTCAGTGTCGCTGCCAGGCGGGGCGCACCAGCGCCGGCCTTGCCGCCCAGCCGCGCAGCCTACCTCATTTTTGTCAGGCGCGAGCGCGCAGCGCAAGCCGCCCGGCGCAGTTCTTGTACGATATACCTCATTCACGCGCGCGCACCCCCTCCCGAGACGGCGCGCATACGGAGCAAACGGGCATGAGCGAGCAGAAACACGAGCAATACCGCGCCGAAGAGGCGCAGGCCATGGAACGCGTGGTCGCGGCCACGCGGCAGGTGCAGGTGGCCTTCACCGCGTTGCAGGCCCACTATCCGCCGCAGGGCAGCGGCAAGCCTTCCAAGCTTGCGCTGCAGACGTTCGATGCGGCGCTGCAGGCGCTGGAAGATGCCCAGGCCACCTTCGACGAAATCCTGAACGACCTGCTCGACGAAAAACGCTGACCCCGGCCCGGCATGGCGCGGGGGCAATACATGGCCGGGAGCCTGTGATAAGGTTGCCGGACTACAGCCGCCCGGCCTGCCGCCGCACCTGAGCTGCACGGCACGCGCCACGGGACGGCAGGCAGCGGCCGCGACGCGCGCCGCCTGCTGATACAGGAGACCCGCCGCCATGCACCGTGCCGCCCATCCCGCTGCGCCTTCCGATGTCGCCCGCCAGGCTGCCCATGTCGACCCGGCCGATGCCGACCGCGCTGGCCTGATCGCCCGCGCGCATGCGCGTTCGGCCGGCTTCGGGCTGGATGTGCGCCATGCGCCCGGCTTCGATGCCGTCAGCCCGCGCGCGCTGGGTGAGCTGGTGGACGCCAGCCGCGACTTGTACCGCCATGCCTTGCCGGTGATGGAGACCCTGCACGCGCAGATCGCCAATACCGACAGCATGGTGCTGCTGACCGACAGCAGCGGCGTGATCCTGCACAGCCTGGGCGACGGCGTATTCGTCGCGCGGGCGCGGCGCGTGGCGCTGGCACCGGGGGTATCGTGGTCGGAGCCGAGCAAGGGCACCAATGCCATCGGCACCGCACTGGCCGAGGCCCGTCCCACCCTGATCCATGCCAGCGAGCATTTCCTCGAGTCCAACCACCAGCTGACCTGCTCCTGCGCGCCGATCGCCAGCCCGACCGGTGCCATCCTGGGCGCGCTCGATGTCAGCGGCGATCATCGCGGCTTCCACCGGCACACCATGGCGCTGGTGCGGATGTCGGCGCAGATGATCGAGAACCACCTGTTTGCCAACCACTTCCCGGACGCGCTGCTGGTGCGCTTCCATGCGCGGCCCGAGTTCGTCGGCACGCTGTTCGAGGGCGTGGCGGCGTTCTCGCCCGACGGCGCCTTCCTGGCTGCCAACCGCAGCGGCCTGTTCCAGCTGGGGCTGGCCCCGCACGCGCTGGCGGACGCCGGTTTTGCCGGGCTGTTCGGCCAGCCGGTGCGCGCGGCGATGCAGGCGCGCGGTGGCGCGGCGGGATCGCTGCAGACGCTGACGCTGCCCAGCCGGGTGCAGGTGTTTGCCCGCATCGAATACCTGGCCGCGCCCATCGCGGTGCGCCAGCCCGGCGCCGAAGACCCGCTGCCGCCGGCACTGGCCGCGCTCGATACCGGCGACGCCGCGGTGGCCGCGGTGCTGCGCCGCGTGCGCAAGGTCAGCGGGCGCGATATCACCATCCTGGTCCAGGGCCGCACCGGCACCGGCAAGGAGTGGCTGGCGCGCGCCATCCACGCCGCCTCGCCGCGCGCCGGCGGGCCTTTCGTCGCGGTCAACTGCGCGGCCATCCCCGAATCGCTGATCGAGGCCGAACTGTTCGGCTATGAAGAAGGCGCCTTCACCGGCGCGCGTCGCCGCGGGAGCGAGGGCAAGGTCGTGCAGGCGCACGGCGGCACGCTGTTCCTGGACGAGATCGGCGACATGCCGCTGGCACAGCAGGTGCGGCTGATGCGCGTGCTGCAGGAGCGCGCGGTCACCCCGCTGGGCAGCGCCCGCGCGCTGCCGGTCGATGTGCGCGTGGTCTGTGCCACCCACCGCGACCTGCGCGCGATGATTGCCGATGGCGCTTTCCGTGAAGACCTGTACTACCGCATCAATGCGCTGGCCGTGACCCTGCCGCCGCTATGCGAGCGCAGCGACCTGCCGCTGCTGGTCGATCGCATCCTGCAGCGGCAGTGCGAAGAAGCCGGCCTGCCGTCCCCGGTGCATGTCGACGCGCAGGTGCTGGCGCTGCTGCGCCGGCACCCGTGGCCGGGCAATATCCGGCAGCTTGCCAACGTGCTGCGCACCGCGGCGATCCTGGCGGAAGGGGAGGCGCAGATCGGGGTGGAGCACCTGCCGGAAGGGTTTGAGCAGGAGTGCGGCGATGAGGCGGAGCGCTGTGACGCGGCGGCTGCCGTGCAGGCGCCGGCGCCATCAAAGTCCGCCCGCATGCGCGACTGGGAAGCAGGCCTGATCCGGCAGGCGCTCGCCAGGCACGGCGGCAATGTCAGCCACGCGGCGCGTGAGCTGGGGGTGTCGCGCAATACGATCTATCGGAGGTTGAGGGAGGGGTTGGAGGGCGACGAGGAAGCGGAGCGCTGAAGGCCTTCCGATCCCGCTTGTTTGCTCCCTCTCCCGCTTGCGGGAGAGGGAGCACTCCGTCGGCAAGCAACTACCGACATCAGCAAGCAATCATCCTCACAACCCCGGCTGCGCCGCGAGCCACGCGGCCTCTTCATCGCTGAACAACTCCGACCGGGTCAGGAACCGCTTCCCCGTCCGTCCCTCCAGCGAGAACATCCCGCCCGCCCCCGGCACCACATCGATCACCAGCCGCGTGTGCTGCCAGTACTCGAACTGCGCCCGCGTCATGTAGAACTGCGCGCCGCCGATCTCGCCCAGGCAGACATCGGCCTGCCCCACCAGCAGTTCGCCGGCGGGGTAGCACATCGGCGCGCTGCCGTCGCAGCAGCCGCCGGACTGGTGGAACATCAGCGGGCCATGCCGCGCGGCCAGCTCCGCGATCAGCGCGAGCGCGGCCGGGGTTGCCACCACGCGTGCGACCGGCGCGGTGGCGGGAGCGGACGTCGGGCCCGCCATGGTCAGAAGAACCCGAGCGCGTTGGGGCTGTAGCTCACCAGCAGGTTCTTGGTCTGCTGGTAGTGGTCGAGCATCATGCGATGGTTCTCGCGGCCGATGCCGGACTGCTTGTAGCCCCCGAATGCCGCATGCGCGGGGTAGGCGTGGTAGCAGTTGGTCCACACGCGCCCCGCCTGGATGCCGCGGCCCATGCGGAATGCGCGCGCGCCGTCACGTGTCCAGACACCCGCACCGAGCCCGTAGAGCGTGTCGTTGGCGATGGCCAGCGCTTCTTCCTCATCCTTGAAGGTGGTCACCGAGACCACCGGCCCGAAGATCTCTTCCTGGAAGATGCGCATCTTGTTGTGGCCGGCGAACACGGTCGGCTTGACGTAGTAGCCGCCCGCGAGGTCGCCGTCCAGCACGTTGCGCTCGCCGCCGGTGAGGCACTGCGCGCCTTCCTTGCGGCCCAGGTCGATGTACGACAGGATCTTCTCCAGCTGTTCGGCGGACGCCTGCGCGCCGATCATGGTGCCGGTGTCGAGCGGATGGCCCTGGCGGATCGCGGCCACGCGCTTGAGCGCGCGCTCCATGAAGCGGTCGTAGATCGATTCCTGGATCAGCGCGCGCGACGGGCAGGTGCAGACCTCGCCCTGGTTCAGCGCGAACATGGCAAAGCCTTCCAGCGCCTTGTCGAAGAAGGCGTCGTCGGCAGCCAGCACATCCTCGAAGAAGATGTTGGGCGACTTGCCGCCCAGCTCCAGCGTCACCGGGATCAGGTTCTGCGACGCGTACTGCATGATCAGCCGGCCGGTGGTGGTCTCGCCGGTGAAGGCGACCTTGCTGATGCGCGGGCTCGATGCCAGCGGCTTGCCGGCTTCCAGGCCGAAGCCGTTGATCACGTTGACCACGCCCGGCGGCAGCAGGTCGCCGATCACTTCCATCAGCACCAGGATCGAGGCCGGCGTCTGCTCCGCGGGCTTGAGCACCACGCAGTTGCCGGCGGCCAGCGCCGGCGCCAGCTTCCAGGTGGCCATCAGCAGCGGGAAGTTCCACGGGATGATCTGGCCGACCACGCCCAGCGGCTCATGGAAATGGTAGGCAATGGTGTCGGCGTCGATCTCGGAGATGCCGCCTTCCTGCGCACGGATGCAGCCGGCGAAGTAGCGGAAGTGGTCGACCGCCAGCGGCAGGTCGGCGGCGGTGGTTTCACGCACCGGCTTGCCGTTGTCGATGCTCTCGGCCACGGCCAGCAGCTTCAGGTTGGCCTCGATGCGGTCGGCGATGCGGTTCAGGATATTGGCGCGCTCGGTGGTCGAGGTGCGAGCCCACGCGGCCTTGGCGGCGTGCGCGGCGTCCAGCGCGGCGTCGACATCCTGCTGGCCGGAGCGCGGCACGCGCGTGAACGGCTTGCCGGTGATCGGCGTGGTCGATTCGAAGTACTCGCCGCCGGCGGGCGGCACCCAGGCGCCGCCGATGTAGTTCTCGTACTGCTGCTTGTAGGGGTTGCTGACGCCCAGCTGGGCGATTTCCGCCATGTTCATGTCTCGCTCCGTTCAGAGATTTCTGTGGTGTCGTCACGGCATTCCGGCCGTGCGCACGGCAGGCAGATCGCAAGAGCTGTGCCGGGGCGTGAATCGAACGAAAAAACGGGGAAAAGCGGGGGGCGCGTGCGCGTGGCACGGGTGGGAGATGTCACGCGCCGGCACGGCTGTGCCAGCGCGTGACACCGGGTGTTCCAGAATGGAACACCCGGGGCAGGGCTTACCCCTGCCGCTGGCGCCGGCTGTCGGGCACGAAGTGCCGGAGCGAACCGTCGCCATAGGCGCGCTGCACTTCGGATATCACCACGTGATAGCCGTCATACCACTTGCGGTACTGGCGCTTGGCGTCCAGGTGCCGCGGGTGGGTGGCGAAGGCCTGCAGGGAGTCCTTGTCGCGCCAGTAGTAGCTGGCGTTGGACAACTGGCCATCTGGCGAGCGCCAGGACTCGGCACCGACAAAGCCGGGTATGCCGGCGGCGATCTCGTCGATCAGGGCGCTAAGGCGGTGGAACTCGTCATCGGCCTGGCCGGGCCGGTAAATAAAGGCTGCGATATACATCAGGGGCTCTGCGTGGGAAACGGGTTCAGGCCGGGCGTGAGGTCAGCACCAGCCGCAGCGCCAGCAGCACCAGCACGGCTGCCAGGCCGCGCGACTGCAGTGTTGCCGCCTTGGGATGGCGTGACAGGAAGCGGCGCACGGTGCCGCCAGCCGCGCCGAGCAATGCGTGAAACACGGTGGCGATCACCGTCAGGACCAGGCCAAGCTCAAGCAGCTGCCGGGCCACGCCGCCCTTGCCGGGATCCACGAACTGCGGCAGGAAGACCATGAAGAACAGCAGCGCCTTGGGATTGAGCAGGCTGTTGAGCATGGCGCGCACGAACACCGAGCGCAACGACGCCTGCGTCACCACTGCCTCTTTCAGCGCAAGCGGCTGCCGCAGCGCCTTGACCGCCATCCACAGCAGATAGGCCGCGCCGGCATAGCGGATCAGGTCGAACGCCGGCGCCCACGCCATCACCAGGGCGGTGATGCCGGTGGCTGTCAGGACCGTGAGGATCAGGTCGGCCACGGCAATCCCCAGTGCCGTCGCAACGCCGCCCCGAGGGCCATAGGTGATGCCATGTGCCATCACGAAGGCCATGTTCGGGCCGGGTGACAGGAGCAGCAGCATCACTGCCGCGGCGAAGACCGACAGGGTGGTCAGGGCAATCATGTGCAGGAAATGGTTAGCGTTGACTAGGCATGCAGGCTATTCTTCTAGCCTGATACACGCAAAGCATTGTTCTAGATACAAAGCATGGCCCACGCGCGCTACAAAACCATTGTTGACGAGATTGCCGCGCGCATTCATCGCGGCGAACTGCCTCCGGGCACGCAACTGCCGACGGTGCGTGCGCTGATGAAGCAGTACGGCGTGGCGCTGGCGACCGCGGCACGCGTCTACGTCGAGCTGGAGGCCGTCGGCCTGGTGGTCGGCGAGACCGGCCGGGGCACGTTCGTGCGCGATACCTCGCTGCCGCGTGGCCTGGGGCTGGAGCAGCATCCGGTGCGCGCCGGCGCGGTGGACCTGACTTTCAACTATCCGTCGCTGCCCGGGCAGGTTGAACTGTTGCGCGATGGCTTGCGCAGCATCGCGGCTTCGGGCGACCTTGACGCGTTGCTGCATTCCGCGCCGCAGGGCGGGCGCCCGCACGAACGGCAGGCCGTCGCCCGGCACCTGCGCAACCGCGGCATCCGGGTGCCGGGCAGCCAGGTGCTGATCGTCAACGGCGCGCAGCAGGGCCTGGCGGTGACGGTGATGGGGCTGCTCAATCCCGGCGACGTCTTGGCGGTTGACGCGCTGACGTACCCGGGCATGAAGGCGCTGGCGCAGTTGTATCGGCTCGACCTGGAGCCGTTGCCGGTGACCGCCGCGGGCCTGGACCTGGATCGCCTTGGCGCGCTCTGCAAGCGGCGTCCGGTGCGGGCGGTCTACACCATGCCGACCATGCACAATCCGCTGGGCTATGTCATGAGCGAGGCGGACCGCGGTCGCCTTGCGGCCCTGGCGCAACGGCATGATCTGCTGATCATTGAAGATGGCGCCTACGCCTTCCTTGCCGAACCGGCGCCGAAACCGGTGTTCACCTTCGCGCCAGAGCGGACCGTCTACGTCTCGGGCCTGTCGAAGAGCGTGGCATCGGGACTGAGGATGGGGTTTGTCGCGGCGCCCGCGCCGCTGGTGCCGGCGCTGGAACGCGCCATTCGCGTGTCAACCTGGAACACGCCGTCGCTGACCGTGGCGCTCGGCTGCCTCTGGATCGAAGCCGGCATCGTCGATGACCTGGAAGATCGCAAGCGCAAGGATGCCCGGCGCAGGCAGAGCCTGGCGCGGCGCATCCTGCGCGGCTGCCGCGTCACGGCGCACCCGTCTTCATACTACCTGTGGCTTGAACTCGAGGAGGACCTGCGCGCCGACCAGGTCGTGGCCGCCCTGGAGCACGAGGGTGTGCTGGTGACGACGGCCGAGCCGTTCGCGGTCGGCGCGAGCGTGCCGCATGCGCTGCGGCTGGCGCTCGGGTCGATTTCCATGGATGCGCTGGAGCAGGCGTTGCGCAAGGTCCGGCGGGCGGTGGCCGGCTGAAGCTGCGGCAAAGGCTGCCGCGTCAGCGGAACACCAGGGTCCTGCCGCCGTTGCGCAGGACCCGATGTTCCGCATGCCATTTCACCGCACGCGCCAGCGCCACGCATTCCACGTCGCGTCCGATGGCGGTCAGCTGTGCGGCGTCCATGGCATGGTCCACGCGCGCGACTTCCTGTTCGATGATGGGGCCTTCGTCGAGGTCGCCGGTCACGTAGTGCGCTGTGGCGCCGATCAGCTTGACGCCGCGCTCATAGGCTTGCGCGTACGGGCGCGCGCCCTTGAAGCTGGGCAGGAAGGAATGATGGATGTTGATGGCGCGGCCCTCCAGGCGGCGGCACAGGTCGTCGGACAAGACCTGCATGTAACGGGCCAGGACGACCAGGTCGATGCTGTAGTCGCAGACCAGGTCCCACAGCCGCGCTTCTTGCGCGGCCTTGCCTTGCGGCGTGGCATTGAGCAGGGGCAGGTGATGGAACGGGATGTCGTAGCTCGCTGCAAGCTGGTAGAAGTCCTTGTGGTTGGAGACGATGGCCGGAATCTCGATGGGCAGCTGGCCGGTGCGGTAGCGGAACAGCAGGTCGTTCAGGCAGTGGCCGATCCTTGACACCATCAGCATCACGCGCGGCTTGCGCGCGGCGTCGTGGAGGGACCAGTCCATCTCATGCGCGGCCGCCACGCCTGCCAGCGTGCTGCGCAGGGCAGCGAGCGCATCGCCGGCATCCTGGCCTTCGGGCAGCGGCCGCTGGAAGTGCACGCGCATGAAAAACCGTGCGCTGTCGCGATCGCCGAACTGCGCGGAATCGACGATATTGGCGCCGGCTTCCACCAGCAGCGCTGAAACGGCATGGACAATGCCGGGACGGTCGGGGCATGACAGCGTCAGGATGTAGCTGGCGGTTTCGGTCTGGATCACTGGCATGGGCACTCCGGTATCCGCTTGCATCGAGGTTCAGGCCTTGGTCCGCTCGCTGGCCGGATCGTACGGCGCGCGCAGGTGGATGCGCGCGGGCAGCAGTTCCCCGGCCAGGTCTACGTGATACTTGCCGCCCTCGATCCATGCCGCGTCGGCCGGACCATCGGCGCGTGCCAGCAAGCCCATGCCCACTGGACAGCCAAGGGTGTGGCCGAACGCGGCCGACGTGACGAAGCCGGCCGGGCGCACGGTGCCGTCCGGGGCGGTGCGCAGGATCGCCTCGCCGCCCCAGAGCATGGCCTCGCTGGCGCCGTCCAGCGTGACCACGGCAACGCGCCGCCGCACCTGCGCGGCACCGCCGGCAGCGCGCAGCTTGAGCAGCGCTTCGCGCCCGCGGAACGGGATGTCCGTGTTCAGCTTGCAGGCAAACGACAGCCCGGCCTCGAACGGATGGATGTCGGTGGTCAGTTCGCGGCTCCAGGCGCGGTAGCCCTTCTCTATACGCAGCGATTCGATGGCGTAGTAGCCGGCGTTGACCAGTCCGAAGCGTTTCCCGGCCTCGTGCAAAGTGTCATGGACGCCCACGGCGAATTCCACCGGGACATACAGCTCCCAGCCCAGTTCGCCCACATAGGTCAGGCGTGTGGCGCGCACCGTGGCATAGCCGAGATCGATCTCTTTCGAGGTGCCGAACGGGAACGCCTGATTGGAAAAATCGGTGCGCGACACGCTCTGCAGCAGCTCGCGCGAGCGCGGGCCCATCACCGCCAGCACGGCGTACTGCCCGGTGACATCGACAATCGCGCAGCGCTTGTCGGCCGGAATCAGGCGCTCGATATAGTTGAAGTCGCGCGTGGTCTGCGCCGAGCCGGTCACCAGCAGGTACTGGTCGTGCGCCAGCCGCGTCACGGTCAGGTCGGATTCATAGGTGCCGCGATCGTTGAGCATGGCGGTGTACACGGTCTGCCCCGGCGGCACGGCCACGTCGTTGCTCATCACGTATTGCAGCACGGCCTCGGCATCGGCACCCTTGACGATGTACTTGGAGAACGAACTCATGTCGAACAGCGCCACCGCCTCGCGGCAGGCGCGGTGTTCCGCGCCGCTCCACGGCAGCCAGTTCTGTTGCCCGAACGAGTAGCGGATCTCGGGCGATTGTCCGGCAGGCGCGAAGAAGTTTGGCCGCTCCCAGCCCATCTTGCTGCCGAAATTGGCGCCGGCAGCGTGCAGGTGGGCATAGAGCGGCGAGCGCCGGAACGGCCGCGCCGTATCCAGTTCCCGGTTGGGCCAGGGCATCGCGTAGTGCAGGCCCAGCGTTTCCCTGACGCGGTCGTGCAGCCAGCTTTGGTTGCCGTTGAAGCCGGCAAAGCGGCGGATATCGACCGGCCACAGGTCCATGGTCGGGTCGCCCGCGACGATCCATTCCGCCAGTGCCATGCCGGCGCCGCCGGCAGACGCGATCCCCATTGAGTTGAAGCCCGCGCCCACGTAGAAATTGCGCAGCTCGGGCGCTTCGCCGAGGATGAAGTTGTTGTCCGGCGTGAAGGACTCGGGCCCATTGTAGAACTGCTTGACCTGCGCCGACTCCAGTGCCGGAACGCGGATCAGCGCGTTCTCCATCAGGATCTCGAACTGATCCCAGTCATCAGGCAGCAACTGGAACTCGAACGGCTCAGGAATGCCCTGCATGCCCCACGGCTTGGCATTGGGCTCGAAGCCGCCCATCACCAGCCCGCCCACTTCTTCCTTGAAGTAGATGAAGCCGTCCGGGTCGCGCATCACCGGCAGGTCAGGATGCACGCCGGCAATGCGCTCGGTGACGATGTAATAGTGCTCGGCCGAGTGCAGCGGCACGGTCACGCCGCACATCTGCCCGACCTGGCGCGCCCACTGGCCGGCGCAGTTGACGACGATCTCCGCCTCGATGCGGCCTTCGTCGCCGGCCTTGTTGCGCCAGCTCACGCCGGTGGCGCGGCCATCGCGGGTATGGATCGCGGTGATCTTCGTATCCTGCGCGATGACCGCACCGCGGCTGCGCGCGCCGCGCGCCAGCGCCTGGGTCAGGTCAGTCGGGTTGGCCTTGCCGTCGCCCGGCAGCCAGACCGCCCCAAGCAGGTCGTCAGTGCGCATCACCGGCCATAGTTCGCCGGCCTGGGCGGGCGAGATCACCTCGCAATCCACGCCATAGGCCCGCGCCACCGCCGCGGTGCGGCGCAGTTGCGTCATGCGTTCCGCGGTGCGCGCGACCGACAGCGAGCCGCATTGCTTCCAGCCGGTGCCGAGGCCCGTTTCCGCTTCCAGTTCGCTGTACAGCTGGGTGGAGTAGCGGATCAGTTTCGTCATGCTTTCCTGCGAGCGCAGTTGCCCGACCAGCCCGGCCGCGTGCCAGGTGGTGCCGCAGGACAGTTGTCCCTGTTCCAGCAGGACCACATCCTTCCAGCCGAGCTTGGTCAGGTGATAGGCGACGCTGCAACCGATGATGCCGCCGCCGATGATGACGACGCGGGAGTGGGATGGGATGACAGGGGACATGGCGGGAAAACCTCGGCAGGAAAGGGTTTGGCGTTGCCTGCCATGTTATGCAAAAAAACGCCAACAAACAACACAAAATGCAACATACGTCGACGGATCAGCGCGCCAGTTGCAGTGTCAGGATCCCCGCCAGGACCAGCGCGGTCGCAATCAGCCGCCGCCGGTCGAAGGGCTCGCGCAGCAGGAAGTGGCCCAGCAGCGCGGCAAAGATCACGCTCGATTCACGCAGCGCAGCCAGCTTGGTCACGGGCGCCATGGTCATCGCCCACAGCATCAGCGCATACGAGCCCACCCGGTTGATGCCGCCGATCCACGCGCGCTTCCATTCCGTGCGCATCAGCGTGACCAGCGCGTTGCCGCGCCGGCTGAAGGCGTAGGTCGGCATGAAGATGTGCGACATCGCCTGCAGCCAGACGATGTAGGTGAAGACCTCGCCGTAGCGCTTGACCGCGGTGCCGTCGATCACGGTGCCGGCCGCCAGGCAGGCCCCGGCCAGCAGCGCAAAGCCGAGCAGGTCGGGCGATTGCCGGCGCCAGCGCACCAGGCTGACCAGCCCGCAGCAGATCAGCGCGATGCCGGCATAGCCGCCTGGCCCCAGCCGTTCGCTGCCGGCCAGCAGCAGCAGGATCGCCACCATCATCGGCGCCGAGCCGCGCATCAGCGGATAGGCCTGGCTGAAGTCACCACGGTTGTAGGCAGCCACCAGCGACAGCTTGTAGCCGACTTCCAGCGCCACTGTGGCCAGCAGGAAGGGCCACACCTGCGGCGCGGGCAGGGGCACCAGGAACAGGAAGGGCAAGGCCACCAGCAGGCAGAAGGTGTCGATCAGCGCCATCGACGACAAGCGGTCGCCGCCGATCTTGACGATGGCGTTCCACGACGCGTGCATCAGCGCGGACAGCATCACGGCGGCAAAGGCGAGGCCGTGAAAGTCTGGGGGGAGGGGCATGAAGGGTTGAGTTTGCGAACCGATGGTTTGCTCCCCTCTCCCGCTCGCGGGAGAGGGGAGCCTGCTGCTAGGCGAGTGAGGTGAAGATGCTCAAGGGGTCAAGCCGCTTCTGCCAGCGGCGCCTGCATCTTGATCCCCATCTCGCGCAGCACCTCGCCAATCGCCGTCACCACATTGCGCATCTCGTTGTCGTCGATCGCACCAATGCACCCGACGCGGAAGGTCTCCATCTGCGTCAGCTTGCCCGGATACAGGATGTAGCCGCGCTCGCGCACCCTGGCGTAGAAGGTCTTGAAGTCATAGCGCGCGTCGGCCGGCGCATGGAAGGTGACGATGATCGGCGCCTGCACCGCCGCCGGCAGGAAGGCGCGGAAGCCGAGTGCGGCCATGCCCTGCACCAGCGTGTCGCAGTTCCTGCGGTAGCGCGCGCCGCGCACCGGCTGGCCGCCTTCTTCCAGGAACTGGTCGAGCGCGGTGCGGAACGCCGCCACCACGTGCGTGGGCGGCGTGAAGCGCCACTGCGTGGTCTTCTGCATGTAGACGTACTGGTCGTACAGGTCCAGCGCCAGCGAGTGGCTGTTGCCCTGGCTGGCTTCCAGCACGTCTTTCTTCACCAGCACGAAGCCCATGCCCGGCACGCCCTCGATGCACTTGCCGGTGGCGGCCACCAGCGCGTCGAACGGCATGGTGCGGGCGTCGATCTCGATCGCGCCGAACGAGCTCATCGCGTCGACGATCAGCCCCTTGCCCAGCCGCTGGCACAGCGCGGCGATTTCCTGCAGCGGGTTGAGCACGCCGGCGCCGGTCTCGCAGTGCACCTGCGCCACGTGCGTGATCGACGGGTCGCGCCGGATGGCCTCTTCTATCAGCGCGGCGGTGGCGGGCTGGTCTTCGGGGATCGGCAGTTCCACGCTGGCGCGGCCAAGCACCTTGCAGATCTTGAGGATGCGCTGGCAATAGGCGCCGTTCTGCGGCACCAGCACCTTGCCGTCGCGCGGCACCACGTTGGCGATGGCGGCCTCCACCGAGAACGTGCCGCTGCCCTGCATCGGCACGCACACATGGGTGCCTTCGCCGTGGACGATGCGCACCAGGTCGTCGCACAGGCTGCGCGTGATGGCGTTGAAGGCGGCGTCCCACGAGCCCCAGTCGCGCAGCATGGCCTGCTTGGTGGCGAGCGAGGTGGTCAGGGGACCGGGGGTCAGAAGGATCGGGTCGTTGCCGCGAATCATGATGAGCTCCTGATTGGGAAGGAGTGGAAACAGGGGAAAGGTCAGTCGTTGCCCTGGCGCCAGGCCTGGGTCTTGCAATCGAGCACGCGTTGCAGCAGGTAATAGAGCAGGCAGGCGAAGGCCGAGGTCAGCACCACCAGCGTCGCCATTGCCGCCGCGGGGCCGATGTCGCCGGATTCATCCAGGTTGACGATCTCGACCGAGGCCAGCTTGGTGTCGGCGCCGTACAGGAACACCACTGCGGAGACCGTAGTCATCGCATTGATGAACAGGTAGCGCGAGATCTCCAGGATGGCCGGCAGGCAGGCCGGCACCGTGACCTTGAAGAAGGTCTTGTAGAACGGCACCTTGAGCGAGGCGGACACGGCCTCGAACTCGCTGTCGAGCTGCTTGAGCGCGGTGACCGCCGTCAGGTGGCAGGACGCGTAATAGTGGACGATGGTCACCAGCACCAGGATCCCCAGCGTCTGGTACAGCCCGTGCATCGGATTGGCCTGCGGCACGAAGAAGAAGATGTAGCCCAGGCCCAGCACCAGCCCGGGCACGCCCATCGGCAGCACCGCCATCAGCCGCACGAAGCTGCGCAGCCAGTCCATGCCGCGGGTCTTCTCCAGCAGGTAGGCGGTGGCGAAGATGAACACCGGCCCGATCACCGCGGCCATTCCGGCCATGCGCAGGCTGTTCAGGTAGGAATCGACCACGCCGCCCTCGACCAGCCCCACCCGGTAGTGGTTCAGCGACAGCGAGAAGTTGTACGGCCACAGCTTGACGAAGGACGCGTAGATCGCCATGCCCATCACCGCCAGCATCAACGCCGCCATCAGCCAGCAGAGCATCGCCATGGCCAGGTCGAAGCGGCGGCTGCGGCGCGGCACGTAGGGCACCGAGCGTGCCGACATCAGCGCCATCTGGCGGCGCTGCACGCGCGCATCGACACAGTAGGTGACGGCCACCGGCACCAGCAGCATCAGCGACACCACCGCGCCCTGCGAGAAGTCCTGCATGCCGATCACCAGCTTGTAGATGTCGGTGGCCAGCATATGGAAATTGCCGCCGATCACCTTGGGGATGCCGAAGTCCGAGATCGCATAGGTGAACACCACCATGGCCGCGCTGACCAGGCCGTAGCGCGCGCCCGGCACGGTGATGGTGAAGAACTTGCGCACGGTCGAGGTGCCCAGCGCATCGGCCGCCTCGTACAGCCGCGCGTCGGTCAGCGACAGCGCGGTGATCAGGATCATCAGCGCATGCGGGAAGGTGGCGAACACCAGCGAGGCCACGATGCCCAGCGGCCCGTAGATCTGGGTGCTGCCCATCCACGGCTTGAACAGCCCCTGGTTGCCGAACCAGAAGATGAAGGAGATCGCCGCCAGCAGCGATGGCGCCAGCAGCGGGATCAGCGCCAGGTTGCGCAGCAGGCCCTTGCAGGCGATGCGGCTGCGCGTCAGCGCATAGGCAAAGCTGAATGCCAGCGGCACGGTGATGCAGGTGGCCAGGGCAGAGACCCACAGGCTGTTCCACACCGAGCGCAGCAGCGCGGGCGACTCGAAATACGCGCGGAAGTGCGCGATGCCGGCCAGGCTGCCGTCGCGGTTCTGCACGCTCTTGGCCAGGATCATCACGATCGGCGCCAGCACGAAGCAGGCGAGCGCCAGCGCGGCCAGCGCCAGCAGCACGTGGGCGAGGCGGTCGGTCCAGTGCGCGCGCACGGCGGTTGCGACCACGGCCGGCGGGGCGGGTTGCGCGCCAGGGTTGGCAGGCCCGGCCGGCCCGCTGGTGGCGGGAGCGGGGATGGTATCGGTGGCCGGCATGGTGGCAGACGTATTGGCCGGCGCCGCAGTGAGGCTCATGCGCATGCGTGGCGGAAAATGCGGATACGGTCAGCGGGAATGGCCAGGCGCAGCAGGTCGCCGGTGTTCGGGCGCAGCTCGTGCAGGTCATTGAGGGAGAGGTCCGCGTACAGGGCGCCGGACGCTGCGTCAGGCAGGCGCAGCGTCAGCCGCGAGAACGCGCCGAGGAACTCGATCTTGTCCACGGTGGCCTCCAGCACGTTGGGGCCATGCTGTTCGATGCCGCGCACGCATACGTCTTCGGGGCGGAAGAACACCTGCACGTCCTCGTCGGCGCAACAGCCCGGGGGCGCGGCGCAGCGCATGCGCACGCCGCCCAGGTGCAGCTCGCCGTCGCCGCAGACGCGCGCGCCCAGCATATTGGTCTTGCCGACGAAGTCCGCGGCGAACGGCGTGGCCGGGCGCTGGTAGATCTGCGCCGGCGTGCCCACCTGCTCGATCGCGCCCTGGTTCATCACCACGATGCGGTCGGCCATCGATAATGCCTCTTCCTGGTCGTGCGTGACCAGGATGGTGGTGATGTTCAGCCGTTGCTGCAGCGCGCGGATCTCGCTGCGCAGCCGCACCCGCACACGGGCATCGAGCGCGGACAGCGGCTCATCCAGCAACAGCAGGCCGGGTGAGGTGGCCAGCGCGCGCGCAATCGCCACGCGCTGCTGCTGTCCGCCGGACAGCTGCGCCGGGTACTGGTTGCCGCGCTCGGGCAGCCCCACCAGCGTCAGCAGCTCATCCACGCGGGCGCGGCGCTGGTCACGCGGCATGCGGCGGTTGACCAGGCCGTAGGCCACGTTGTCCGCCACCGTCAGGTTGGGGAACAGCGCGTAGGACTGGAACACGATGCCGTAGTCGCGCTCCATCGGCGGCAGCGTGGAGATGTCGCGCCCGCCCTGGCGGATGGTGCCGGCGCTCTGCGATTCCAGTCCGGCGATGATGCGCAGCAGCGTGGTCTTGCCGCAGCCCGACGGGCCCAGGAAGCACAGCAGCTCGCCCTGGCGCACGTCCAGGTCGATATTGTGGAGTGCGACGAAGGCGCCGCTGCTGCCGCCGAAGCGCTTGTGGATGCCTTTCAGGCTGAGGTAGGTCTCGGCCGTGGATGGGGAGGTCTGCATGGCGTGGGGCCCGGTGGGTTCTGTTGGGGGACCCGGCGTCCTCTGCCCCAGGGGGCGAGGGCGCCGGTACAGGACGGCGCTCAGGCGCTCAGGGCTGCTTCTCCGACTTGCTGGCATAGCGCTTCTGCCACTCGGCCAGCACGCGCTCACGGTTCTTGGCGATATGGCTGAAATCGTTCTTGACCAGCATCTGCTCGTAGTTGGCCGGGATGGTCTCGATCTTCCTCGCCACGCCCGGATAGGCGACGATGGCCCAGTCCTTGGCAAACAGCTGGTTGGCCTCCTTGCTGGCCAGCCAGTCCATGTAGCGCTGCGCGGCTTCCATTTTCTTGGTGCCCTTGACGATGCCGGCAGCCTCGATGTCGTAGCCCAGGCCTTCCTTGGGGAAGATCATCTCGATCGGCGCGCCCGAGGCCAGCGTCTTGTGCGCGCGCAGCTCGAACGAGATGCCGATCGGGAACTCACCAGAGCCGGCCTGCTTGCATGGCTTGGAGCCCGAATGGGTGTACTGGGCGATGTTCTCGTGCAGTGCATCCATGTACTTCCAGCCATCCTGCTCGCCATAGAGCTGCAGCCAGGCGGTCACGTCCAGGAAGCCGGTGCCGGAAGAGGCCGGGTTGGGCATCACGATGGTGCCCTTGTAGACGGGCTTGGCCAGGTCCTTCCAGGTCTCGGGGCGCGGCAGGTTGCGCTTCTTGGCTTCGATGGTGTTGAAGCAGATGGTGGCGCCCCAGACGTCCAGCCCCACCCAGGACGGCGGCGTGGCCTTGTCGCTGTAGTCGCGCGTCAGTTTCTCGAAGCCCTTGGGCGAGTAGGGCGCCAGCATCCCTTCCTGCTTGAGCAGTTCCAGGCTCGACGCAGCCAGCCCGGCGATCACGTCGGCCTGCGGGTTGCCTTTTTCGGCGAGCGCCTTGGCGGTGATGACGCCGGTGGAGTCGCGCACGTACTTCAGTTCGATATCGGGCGCCACCTTGGCAAAGCCCTCGGCGTACGGCTTGAGGGTCTCGATCTCCCACGCCGTGTAGACGGTGAGGGTGGTCTTCTGGGCCAGCGCCGTGCCGGAGGCGGCTAGCGCAAGCAGGGCGGCGGCGGTGCGCAGGGTGGAAGTGAAGGACGGTTGCATGGGACTCCTTCTGGCATTGTAGGTGGAGATATGTGTCAATTTGGTGAATATGTTGCATTGCCATAGGGCGTGCTGCACAACATTGAATCACCGTGAAACCCTTGTGCTACAACACTTGCAAGACATATGCCTGGGTTTTCGCGCTCCGTGCGTCACCATCCGCGCCACATCGATGTCTTGATTGTTGACAATATACAAACCGCTTGCTTTAATGGCAATAAGGATTTTCGATATTGCGCAATCCCTCACAAACGGGAGTTTTCATGTCACGCCAAGCACCGCTGGCGAGCGAAATCACCATCCTGCAGAGCCAGTCCCTGGCCACCCTGGTGCAGCGCGAACTGGAACTGCGGATCATGTCGGGCGACCTGCCCCCCGGCGCCAAGCTCAATGAGATCGAGGTGGCAGGGCAGCTCAATGTGTCGCGCGGACCGGTGCGGGAAGCCTTCCGGGCGCTGGAGCAGGCCGGCCTGCTGCGCACCGAGAAGAACCGCGGCGTGTTCGTGCGCGCCATCTCGGTGGAAGAAGCCGATGAGATCTATGAGCTGCGCGCCGTGCTGGATGAGTTCATCGGCCGCCAGCTGGCCGCCCGCATCACGCCCGAGGGCCTGCGCGAACTGCGCGCGCTGGTGGAATCGCTGGGCGTCGCCAGCCAGGCGCGCGATGTCGATGAATACACGCGGCTGAACCTGGAGTTCCACGACCGCATGGTCGAACTGGCCGGCAACCGCAAGCTGCTGGATACCTACCGGCGCCTGGTCAAGGAACTGACGCTGTTCCGGCGCGAAGCGCTGTCCGGCAGCCACGCCGCCATGCCCGACTCCACCCGCGAGCACCGCGCCATCGTCTCGGCGATTGCCGCGCGCGACGGCGAACTGGCCGCGCGCCTGATGCGCGAGCACGTGGAGCGTGGCCGCGCCCGCATGCATGCCGCGGTGGACCCGGCCAGCGCCGACAAGGGCGCCGCTGCCTGAATCCGACCGTATCCATGGAAAGTACCGACCCCGATCGCGCCCAAGCACAGGAACCCCAACATGCCTGACACCAATGCCCGCACCATTACCGTCAACCAGCGCACCTACCGCTGGATGCAGCAGCCCGTCGTGGTGGTCTGCGTCGACGGCTGCGAGTTCGACTACCTGGAAGCCGCCGCCGCCAGCGGCCGCGCGCCCTACCTGAAGCGGCTGCTGGAAGCCGGCTCCGCCTTCCGCGGCGCCTGCGTGGTGCCCACCTTCACCAACCCCAACAACCTGTCCATCGTCTGCGGCGCGCCGCCGGCGGTGCACGGCATCTGCGGCAACTACTTCTTTGACCGCAGCGCCAACGGCGGGCGCGGCGAGGAAGTGATGATGAACGACCCCAAGTACCTGCGCGCCGGCACCATCCTGGCCGCGTTTGCCGATGCCGGGGCCAGCGTCGCCGTGGTGACCGCCAAGGACAAGCTGCGCCGCCTGCTGGGCCACGGCATGCAGGGCATCTGCTTCTCGTCGGAGAAGGCCGACCAGGCCACGGTGGAAGAGAACGGCATCGACGGCGTGGTCGAACTGGTCGGCATGCCGGTTCCAGACGTGTACAGCGCGGAGTTGTCGGAGTTCGTCTTCGCCGCCGGCGTGCGCCTGATGGAAACGCGCCGCCCGGACCTGATGTACCTGTCCACCACCGACTATATCCAGCACAAGTTCGCACCCGGCTCGGACGGCGCCAACGCTTTCTACGCCATGATGGACAAGTATCTGGCGCGGCTGGACGAACTGGGCTGCGTGGTCGCGCTGACCGCCGATCACGGCATGAACGCCAAGCACGACGACGCCACCAAGGCGCCCAACGTGATCTACCTGCAGGACCACCTGGACGCATGGCTGGGCCGCGGCGTGGAAGACGGCGGCGCGCGCGTGATCCTGCCGATCACCGATCCCTACGTGGTCCACCACGGTGCGCTCGGGTCCTACGCCACCATCTATCTGCCCGACGATGCGGACCCGGCCGCGATCAAGGCCCGGCTGTCCGACCTGCAGGGCGTGGAAAGCGTGCTGACCAATGCCGAGGCCTGCGCGCGCTTTGAACTGCCGCCCGACCGCGTCGGCGACCTGGTGGTGACCAGCGACAAGCATGTGGTGCTGGGCACCAGCCACAGCCGCCACGACCTGTCCGGGCTGGACGCGCCGCTGCGCTCGCACGGTGGCGTGTCGGAGCAGACCGTGCCGCTGGTATTCAACCGCGCCACGGCCGGTATCCCCGGCAAGGCCCTGCTGCGCAACTTCGACATCTTCGATGTCGCGCTGAACCATCTGCACTGAGTGCATCGAGCCGTACCGAACCGTGTTGACCGGAGGAGACTTATGAACGCCCCCCAATTCCCCGCTGGCGCCGTCAGCCCCCATTTCCGCGCCGAGGCCCTGCGCATCGACGGCCAGAAGATCGTGCGCGAGCGCATGATCGAAGTGCGCAACCCGTATGACGGCACTCTGGTCGGCACCGTGCCCAAGGCCACGCTTGACGATGTGCGCCGTGCCTTCGAAGTGGGCCAGGCCTACCGCTCCACGCTGACGCGCTATGAGCGCGCCGCCATCCTGAACCGCGCCGCCGCGCTGCTGCGTGAGCGCACTGAAGAAGCGTCGGACCTGATCACGCTGGAATCCGGCCTGTCCAAGAAGGATTCGCTGTATGAGATCGGCCGCGTCGCCGACGTGCTTGGCTTTGCCGCCACCGAGGCGCTGCGCGACGATGGCCAGCTGTTCTCGTGCGACCTGACCCCGCACGGCAAGAAGCGCCGCGTGATGACCCAGCGCGAGCCGCTGCTGGGCGTGATCTGCGCCATCACGCCGTTCAACCACCCGATGAACCAGGTGGCGCACAAGGTGGCGCCGTCGATCGCCACCAACAACCGCATGGTGCTCAAGCCGTCGGAGAAGGTGCCGTTGTCGGCGTTCTACCTGGCCGACCTGCTGTATGAAGCCGGCCTGCCGCCGCAGATGCTGCAGGTGATCACCGGCGACCCGCGCGAGATCGCCGACGAGCTGATCACGCACCCCGCCGTGGACCTGGTGACCTTTACCGGCGGCGTGGCGATCGGCAAGTACATTGCCAGCAAGGCCGGCTACAAGCGCGTGGTGCTGGAGCTGGGCGGCAACGACCCGCTGATCGTGCTGGACGATGCCGACCTGGACCGCGCTTCGGACCTGGCGGTGCAGGGCTCCTACAAGAACTCGGGCCAGCGCTGCACCGCGGTCAAGCGCATGCTGGTGCATGAGGCCGTCGCCGCGCGCTTTACCGAACTGGTGGTCGAGAAGACGCGCGCTTGGAAATACGGCGACCCGATGGATCGCGGCGTGGACATGGGCACGGTGATCGACGAGCAGGCCGCGATGCTGTTCGAGGCGCGCGTCAATGAAGCGGTAGCGCACGGCGCGCGCCTGCTGGTGGGCAACCACCGCAACGGTGCCAGCTATTCGCCGACCGTGATCGACCGCGTGGACCCGTCGATGACGGTGGTGCGCGAGGAGACGTTCGGGCCGGTGTCGCCGATCATTACCTTCCGCGATGTCGATGACGCCATCCGGATTTCCAACGGGACCGCGTTCGGGCTGTCTTCCGGCGTGTGCACCAACAATATCGAGGCCTTCACCAAAATCGCCAACTCGCTGCATGTGGGCACGGTCAATCTTTGGGAAGTGCCGGGCTACCGCATCGAACTGACGCCGTTTGGGGGCATCAAGGATTCGGGGCTGGGCTATAAGGAAGGCGTGCAGGAGGCGGCCAAGAGCTTTACCAACCTGAAGACGGTGACGTTGCCGTGGGCGTGAAGCACCGGGGGAAATGAATCTGTCGCTGGTTTGGCCCCTCTCCCGCAAGCGGGAGAGGGGCATGGTCCTTGGCACACCGCAGCACCCGCTGCGCTAGAATCAGCCCCCAGTCCCTGACGCTTCCGGAGTCACCGTGCTCGCCGAACAACGGCAGAAATACATCCTCGACCAGCTCTCCGCCACCGGCGCGCTGGCTATCAGCGAACTGGTGACCGAGCTCGACGTCTCGCGCGAGACCGTCCGGCGCGACCTCAACGCGCTGGCCGCCCGTGGCCTGCTGGTGCTGACCCACGGCGGCGCGCTGGCTTCTGACCGCACCGAGCCCGATACCCAGACCCGCGCCGCGGTCAATGCCGAAGGCAAGCGCGCGATCGGCGTGCGCGCCGCCGAGCTGGTGCGCGACGGCGCCTCGCTGATCCTGGACTACGGCACCACCACCCACGCGGTGGCGCAGGCGCTGCATGGCCACCACAACCTGCTGGTCTACACCAACGACCTTGCCATCGCCCAGCTGCTGGGCCGGCGCAACGGCAACCGGGTGATCGTGCTGGGCGGGGAGCTGCAGGACAACGAAGACGCCACGCACGGCTGGGACACCATCGAACAGCTGTCGCGCTACCACACCGACTTTGCCTTTGTCGGCATCGGCGGCGTCACGCCGCGCGGCGAGATCTGCGACTTCTCCCGCGCCGCGGCGGAACTGCGCAGCCGCATGCTGCTGGCCGCCGACGTGGCCTGCGTGGTGGCTGACCATACCAAGTTCGGCCGCAATACCGGCGTGACCATCAAGCATTTCGACCTGGCTGCCTGGCTGATTACGGACATGGCGCCGGAGCCGGAACTGGCCGCGGCGCTCAAGGAGCGGGGCGCCAAGCTGCTCATCGCCTGAAGGCCCAGAGCGTCCGCCCCAGTCGGATTCCCAAAGGCGGCGCGGCGCTGTCCGCTGATCGCACGGAAATCCCCGCCTGATGCACTAAAATGCGGCTTTCACGCCGCTGTCACAGGTGTTTTGACTGTCGTGTGCCCCACGCTGGTGCTAAAGTGCTGCATTGTCCGACAGGCACGGCCCCGCCGTGAATGTGCGGACAACCGGAGGCCACCCACCTTCCATCGGCGCAACGCCAGACGGCACCACAGACCGGCACCAAGCCGGCAAGGCTGCCGGATCCAGCCACTCCAGCACAGCAAGAGACATCCGTGAATTCTCCCTCCCTTGACGCATTCCTGGCGGGGGTTGCCCGCCGCGACCCCAATCAACCTGAATTCCTCCAGGCCGTGAAGGAAGTGATGATGACGCTCTGGCCCTTTGTCGAGCGCAATCCGCGCTACGCCGACCAGGCCCTGCTCGAGCGGCTGGTGGAGCCCGAGCGCGTGATCCAGTTCCGCGTGGCCTGGACCGACGACCAGAACCGGGTGCAGGTCAACCGCGCCTTCCGCGTGCAGCACAGCTCGGCCATCGGCCCGTTCAAGGGCGGCATGCGCTTCCACCCGACTGTGAACCTGTCGGTGCTGAAGTTCCTGGGCTTCGAGCAGACCTTCAAGAACGCGCTGACCACGCTGCCCATGGGCGGCGGCAAGGGCGGCTCGGACTTTGATCCCAAGGGCAAGTCCGATGGCGAAGTGATGCGTTTCTGCCAGGCGCTGGTGACCGAGCTGTTCCGCCACCTGGGCCCGGATACCGACATCCCGGCCGGCGACATCGGCGTGGGCGCACGTGAAGTCGGCTTTATGGCCGGCATGATGAAGAAGCTTTCCAACCAGTCCGCCTGCGTCTTCACCGGCAAGGGCCTGGCCTACGGCGGCAGCCTGATGCGCCCGGAAGCGACCGGCTACGGCACGGTCTACTTTGCGCAGGAGATGCTGCACCGGCGCGGGCGCGCTTTCGACGGCCTGCGCGTGCTGATCTCGGGCTCGGGCAACGTGGCCCAGTACGCGGCCGAGAAGGCGATCGAGCTGGGCGCCACGGTGCTGACGCTGTCCGATTCAGGCGGCGTGCTGCACTACCCGCAGGGCATGACTACCGAGCAGCTGGCCGAAGTGATGGCCTTCAAGAATGAAGAGCGCGGCCGCCTGTCTGACTTTGCCGCCCGCCACGGCATGGCCTTCGAAGCCGGCCGCACCCCGTGGCACGTGCCCGCCGACGTGGCGCTGCCGTGCGCCACCCAGAACGAGCTGGACGGCAACGACGCCGAGACCCTGCTCGGCAATGGCGTGATCTGCGTGGCCGAAGGCGCCAACATGCCGTCGACGCTGGAAGCCGTGGACCGCTTTGTCGATGCGAAGATCCTCTACGCCCCGGGCAAGGCCAGCAATGCCGGCGGCGTTGCCACTTCCGGCCTGGAAATGTCGCAGAACGCCATGCGCCTGTCCTGGCACCATGCCGAGGTCGACGAGAAGCTGCACGCGATCATGAAGGACATCCACCAGAACTGCATCCACCACGGGCAGAAGGCGGATGGCTATATCAACTACGTGGAAGGCGCGAACATCGCCGGCTTCGTCAAGGTAGCCGACGCCATGCTGGCGCAAGGCGTGATCTGACCTGAAGTTCCGGCCGGCGCAATGCCGGCC